>NZ_JAKGBG010000002.1:0-221979 GCF_021532595.1 Pseudoalteromonas sp. OFAV1 | reverse complement strand
GTCACGAGCGGAATCGTGCATCTGTTCGAGTTCTTGTTTCTTCTGTGGAGATAGCGTTACTTTCATAGTGGCGTAGCATGATCCTATTTTTACGGAAAATCAAGCACCTTCAATGATCACGGGTATAGCAAAGTTATGGCCAGTGATTCGATCGTAAGCTTGAGAGGCGCCTGTTGCGCCTAAGCATACAGCTAGCACTAAGCTTTTAAATAGTGGAGTTGGTTTCATAATTTTTTGCCCTTTTTATTTATCACTATAAAAAGCAATTAAAGATCAGGCAATGGCTTTGCGTTCGAGCGCGAAAAATCGCGATTGACTTCTAAAATAAGAAAAATAGCGGCTAACTTACCTAAAATCACTCCAATTTAATAAATAGCAGAACCATTTAAGCACTGCTGTGCAACTGTCGATGCTTCGCCGTGAGAGTGCCTATCCTCTTCTACAAACTGATCAACAAGAGGATCAACCAGGTTTTCTTGCTTTATGGTATCGAGGGCGTGTTGCAGCTTAGTGACCACCTCTGGCGATGTGTTTTTGTTAAGTGCCAAGTAATTACCCACTAAAGCAGGGTGCTTTAACTCAAATACCGGCGTTACTTGGTCTGGGCTCATACCTACATTCATCAATTGTGATGAAAGAGTGAGAGAGGAGCCAATAAGCAAATCATGCTTGCCTTGCTTAAACATTTTAAGCTCTTCGAACTTTTTTGAGTAAGTTAAAAATTGCTGGCCTTCAGTAAGGTTAAAATCAGCAAGAACGGTTTGATAAACATCACCACGAGATACGCCAATGGTGTAGTTTTGCAACGACTGTGTACTCGTTACTTTTATGTCGTTGCGGTTATTTAAACGGTATAAACATGAATGCCCAGATACCAAAGGGCCAACCCAGTAAAATTGAGTTTCTCGCTTTGCGGTGCGTGAAGTAGAAAAAATTCCAGCATTGGGTTGGGCGAGTGTTAGTGACATTGCGCGCTTCCAAGGCAATACACTAAACGTACAGCTCAACTTGGCTCTTTCGCACAAAGATTCCATGATTTTGGTGTTAATACCGGTGAGTTGATTGTGCTGCACAAAGTTATAGGGAGGGAATACTTCGGTGTATAAAGTCAATTGTTCAGCACTCGCCATGGCAGTGCTGGCAGTGAATAAACTCACTATTGTTAAATGCTTAAACATCGCTCTTAACTCCAGTTGTTGCAGGTTATTCTGGTTTAACAATTCGACTTAACTGCTTTTGCAGTGTATTTAAACAAAAAGGCTTAATGATAAAACCGTTCACTTTTGCTGTGATCATCTCGCTTACCGTTTGTTTACTGTCTTCGCAGGTTACCATCAATACAGGTAAATCACTTAGGACTGAGTTTTCGCGAATATGATTAAGCAAACATTTGCCATCCATTTTCGGCATATGCAAATCAGTAATCACCAGATCAAAGCTGTGTTTTTCGAGTAAATCAAACGCTTGAGCGCCATCAGTCGCCTCCGTTATATCCTTATATTCAAGCCTACGCAACATGTTTATCAACACATGGCGCATAAGTGGCATATCGTCAACGACCAGTATTTTCATCTAGATTACTATTAAGTTTTACAGTATTTAAAGCTTAGTTTGCTAACTCAATAACGCAATAAACCAGAAACTAAGAAAAAATATCGGCAACAAGCTGGCTAAGTCGTGCTATTTTAATATTGCTTAGCTGGCGGTAGTCAAAATAGGGGCAGACAATCACTTTATCTGATTTACTAATGGCAAATTCATCATCGAGCCAAGTTAATTGGCAATGTAAAAGCCCGTCATTTATAAGCTGTTTAGCATGGGTTCGCCCTGCAATTATATGTAACTGCTCTGGTTTGCCTAATATCGGTGGGCTAAACAGTAATGCGGTTTGGCTATGAGCTTGCAGCAGTTGATCATCGCGATAGCTCTGCCAATCAGGTGCTCTTTTAGCAAAATCATAATATTCACTTGGTAGTGCAAACAGCACTTTGCCATACACATTAAAAACTTTGCGCCAACCATTTCCACATGCTTGGTTTATTTCGTTGATCTGGCTGGGTTGCATTGCGTGCAAATGGTCAAGCTGTTGCCAAGCAGGCATCGGCGGGCGCTTTTCTATATAAACAGCGACTTTAAACGCCTCATCGCCAAAACCTTGCAGTGGCGCACTATTAACGACACTCATGATTTTTTAGCGAGGATTCGATCTAGGTTATTTGCAAAGTTTTGGCGGTCAGCTTGGCTTAACGGCGGTGGGCCACCGGCCATTTCAACGCCACTTGAGCGCATAGTTTCCATAAAATCACGAACATTTAAACGTGAGCGAATGTTTTCAGTCGTATACAACTCACCGCGTGGATTAAGCGCTTGTGCGCCTTTTTCGATAACTTCAGCAGCTAAAGGAATATCACCGGTGATCACCAAATCATTTGGCTCGATGCGCTTAACAATTTCGTTATCGGCAATATCAAACCCAGAAGATACCTGCAAACGGCTAATATACTTTGAAGGGGGTACTCGCATCGCATGGTTCGCCACTAATGTGGTGAAGGTTTGTGTGCGCTCTGCGGCACGAAATAATATTTCTTTAATAACGACGGGGCAGGCGTCTGCATCAACCCAAATCTTCATGCTGTTCTCAATAATTGATTTAAACCTTTAATAGTTTACCGTAATTGAACTTAATTAGTGCTATTAACGTATTAATTTATTTAATTTTAAAGGAGCAAAAGCGTGCAAACATCATTAAAGTTACTCGGGATTTTGTGCATCACTACCATTTTGTCTGCATGTACTGGCATGCCAGACGACATCAAACCCGTCGATAATTTTGAGTTAAACAAATACACAGGAACCTGGTACGAAATTGCACGTTTAGATCATTCATTTGAACGCGGACTTGAGGGGATTACCGCTGAATACTCAATTAACCCTGATGGCAGTGTAAAAGTTATCAATAAAGGTTACAGCGCCGAAGATAAAGAATGGCAGCAAGCTGAAGGTAAAGCGAAGTTTGCAGAGCAAAAAGACATAGGCCACTTAGAAGTTTCATTCTTTGGACCATTTTACAGCTCTTACGTGGTATTTGAATTAGATAAGCAAAATTATCAATACGCTTATATCACAGGTTATAACAAAGAGTATTTATGGTTTTTGTCGCGCACACCGACCGTGACAGAACAGCAAATGCAGGACTTTATAAACACAGCAAAAGAATATGGTTTTAAAACAGACGAGCTTATTTATGTTGACCATAATAGCTTGTAAAGGGGCTTTACAACTGTCTTTAAACTATCACTAATGTGCAACACAACTGTAATGGATGCTAGGCAAACTTAGCGTCGTTAAATTGAAGCAACATGTGATCCCCCAATTTAATCCCCTGCTTGGGTAGGCATTGCCTACCCATTTTTTTAAACAATTTGCTCCATTAAGCATTATTGCAAATTGGTATCAGATCAGTTTTTTACTAACTAAGCTAGAAAATCATCACCGAAAAGCCACTCAATAGCAAAACAGACATAGTTAATACGCTGACATGCTTTACCCATGAAACAGTAAAACTGTATAAAATCATGAGCATAAGTACACTTAAAGCCATATAACCGCAAAACAGCAATGCGCCGTACCCAGCATCTGACAGCACGCAAAGCACTAAACTTAGTAAAATACTGATCCAGCCGCTTAATAAAAAGCTATTTCGCTGTTTTTCGGTTAATTTCTTTTTGAATACATCACGGAAATGATTGAATTTTGCAAGTGCAAAACAATTAAACCCTAAAAAGCAGAGACTAAATTGCAGTAACTCCATCATCCTTGTTGCTCCTTTAACAGCCTGTTTTTATTTAATTTAGTCTTATTTGTAGCGGTTTTATGGCTAGGTATTTTTTTGCTTTGTAGTAAAAACAGCAGCCCAGCACAAATAAACGCACTATCAATACCGAATAAGGCCCACTGCTGAGTTAGTAAATACGTGATCCAATTACCATCTGTTGTCAACGCATTTACCACAGGTACTAATAAGCAAGCAGCTGCGTTAAGCCAAGCACTATAGCGCCAGTGGCGTTTTTCTCGGCCGATCACAGCGACAACTAACATCGCCAGCCAAGCTAAGAAAAACACGAGTATTTCTTTATCGGCACGCCCAGCTAACTCTAAAGGTAATAAACGATTGGCAATGAAGAACGCTGCGGTTGCAAGGGGTAAGCCCATCAGTGTGGCTAAATTTAGTGTCTCAACGAGCTTAAGTCCAAAGCTTGGTTTTTGGCCTGCTTTGAGTCTCTCGCGTAAGCGCTTAGCCCACATGATGCAGCCTGTAGCTATCATGGCACAGCCAGCTACGCCACAGAAAAAATACAACCAACGTAGCAGCGGCTCGGCTAAACGACCACTATGTAATGCTGTCATTGAGTCATAAAACTGCGCCGAAGCGCTCCAATCTTCGCCTGAACTCGCTTCAAGCTCACCTGTTACACCATTGAATAAGTAGCGTGGTCCGTTATCTACAACCTCTTTGCCGGTTGCCAAATAAACCACAATTTGTGAGGTCGCTGTATTGGCATTTCTTACAAACACATAGCTAATGTCAGCATTCGGTGACTTAGTATAAATCTGATCTAACACTTCTTTGATTGCCACCATAGGGCGCTGCTCTTCACTAGGCTTGGCACGTTTGTTAATAGGCAAAGCCTCATCAAACATTTGCCTTAAGCCATTTTCATATACGGTTTCGGCAGGGTAGGGGAACAGCATAAATATCAACGTGATAATTCCCGTGTAGGTGATCATGATATGAAATGGCAGTGCCAGCACTGACGAAACATTGTGTGCATCAAGCCAACTTCGGCTACCTTTGTTTGCTCTAAAGCTAAACATATCTTTAAAAATACGTTTGTGAATCACGATGCCAGTTATAAGCGCAACCAACATAAATAATGAAGCTAAACAAACAATTATCCGCGCAGTAAATACATCTATGTAATGTAAATCAAAGTGCAAACGATAGAAAAAATTCCCCCCCTTAGTATCCCGAGGCTCGGGCAATTGTTCTAAGGTATTAGGGTCTAGATACGTATAGTTGAAAGGCGCACGGCGCTGGCCGGGCTGTTTAGGCTCAGCAAACCCATAGCTTAATATAGGGTTACGCGGCTCAGGTAAGTTTATTCGCCAAGATAATGAATTAGGTGCCTGTTGCTGTAATTGCGCAAGCACATAATTAATTTGTTCGGCTTGAGACTGAACACGTTGCACTTGGTGCTTTACATGATGCGTTTCTGGCTCAGCCCAAATAGTAATTTCATCTTTGAAAAAGCTGATAGTGCCTGCAAAAAATATCAAGAATAATAACCAGCATACCAATAAGCCCACCCAGGTATGAAGCCATGTCATGGAGCGGAAAAAACTCTCTTTCATAGCCATCCCTTAATAAATGAAAGGGCCAGCAATTGCCCACTAGTAGTTAGTAAAATAGTGATCCAAACAGTCTTCAAAGACTTAACGGCAAACACCCAAATAAACACGCAACAGTAAAAAAATACCGAAAGAGTCGTGGTCAACAGCACGCTGTCGAGTTTATTAAGAGGTAGTAACACAGCTAATAATGAAATAAGTACACTGGTAAAAGCGTAACCCCCCATGATGGCTGCAACAAAACGCAAAAACACAGCGACACGATAAGAGAGGCTCACAGAGCGCTTTTTAGCTGTATTTTTAGGGCGATTGCCTGCCATTGCATCTAATGATTGAGAATGCATGATAATCCCTTAGAAAATAACACAAGAAGAAAAACCCGTATTATATCGCCAGCAAACAGAAAAGATAGTAGTTATCATTTGCATAAACGTATTAAATAATGAAACAGAACCAACTAAGTCGTTATGTTAGTAAAATAATGATCTGCTAGCTTTGTTCTGTGCAATATCATATGGTGTTAAGTAAATACAAAGGGAGTTGCAATGAAAACGATAGGCTTAATCGGAGGCATGAGTTGGGAGTCTACACAAAGTTACTACCAGCTTTTAAATCAAGGCATTAAAAATAAACTGGGGGGGCTGCACAGTGCCAAGATAGTGCTTGTCAGTCTCGATTTTGCCAGCATAGCAGCGCTACAACAGCAACAAGATTGGCCACAAATGGCCGAGATACTCATTAAAGCAGCCAAACAAGTTGAAGCTGCGGGCGCGGATTATTTATTAATTTGTACCAATACAATGCATAAACTAGCTGAGCAAGTACAAGCAGCCGTTGCAATTCCTTTGTTACACATCGCCGATGCAGTTGGTGAAAACCTGATCCAACATAACTTCAAAAAAGTGGCTTTGTTGGGTACCCAGTTCACTATGGAACAAGACTTTTACAAACAGCGTTTAGCAGATAAATTCGCAATAGACGTGTTAATCCCTGATGTTCAGGGGCGTGAAACAGTGCACCGCATCATTTATGATGAACTATGTAAAGGCATAATCAAGCCAGAATCCAAAGCTGAGTATTTAACTATTATTGATAAGCTAACTCAGCAAGGTGCAGAAGCGGTTATTCTTGGCTGCACAGAAATAGGATTACTAGTACAACAATCCGATACCTCAATACCATTACTTGATAGTACAGCAGTTCATTGCGCTATGGCGCTTGAGAATAGTTTAAAATAGGAGCAGATTATGTCGAATCACCATAGCTTAAATTATGTTGAATTTGCCGCCAAAGATTTAGCTGCAACAAAAGCATTTTTTCATCAGGTTTTTAAATGGCAATTTACCGATTATGGCTCTGAGTACACGGCTTTTAGCGCTGGATCAGCGGGTCTTGATGGCGGTTTTTATCAAGCGCCATTAACTAGCTTAACCAGTAATGGTGGCGCGCTACTAGTGCTTTATTCAAATAATATTAAAGACACTCAAGCGCAGGTAGAAAAACACGGCGGCACAATTATTAAGCCCTTGTTTGATTTTCCTGGAGGCTGTCGTTTTCACTTCATAGAGCCAAGTGGTAATGAGTTAGCTGTTTGGTCAAAACAAGCATAGATCATATTTTTACTAACTGATGAGTACTCAATCGTTATTACAACAAGTTAGTAAATGCGTGATCTGTGAACCGCATTTACCACTTGGGGCACGCCCTGTTATTCAATTTAACCCACAAGCTCGCATTTTAATTGCCGGTCAAGCCCCGGGGATTAAAGTACATGAAAGTGGCAAACCATTCGATGATGCAAGTGGCCAAAGGCTTCGCTCTTGGCTTGGTGTAACGAGCGATGAGTTTTACGATGACTGCAATTTTGCTATTTTACCGATGAGCTTTTGCTACCCAGGCAAAGGCAAGTCTGGCGATTTACCGCCAAGAAAAGAGTGCGCTGTAGCATGGCGCGAAAAACTTTTAGCGCAGCTCAATAATATTGAGCTCACCATTATCTTAGGTAAATACGCGCAGGCATATCATTTGCCTCACACTAAGCAGCTACCCTTAACTGAGTTAGTAAAATCGTGGCGTGAATATTGGCCAAGTTACTTGCCACTGCCCCACCCAAGCCCTCGCAATAATATCTGGCTGAAGAAAAATCCGTGGTTTGAGCAACAAGTATTGCCTGAGCTTGGTAATAAAATACGTACAATTTTAGCAAGGTAAAAAATGAAAAATACCTTTTTTGCTGAACACGGCTATTACCATGTAAAGGGCCTTTACACAGAGAGTGAGCTTAGCAAGGTAAGACCTATTCTCGATAAATTTCATCATCATTGGTTGCAAGAAAACCAAGGCTTTTATCAATCGAAAGGGATTATTAGCTCAGGATTGACTGGCGCCGCATGTTTAAGTACTGAGGAAAAGTGTACTCTTTTTGAATTTATCTGTGCCGATACATTATTAGAACAGGTTAAAGGCATTGTTGCTGTTCCTCAGTTTATGAATACTCAATTATTCTTTAATCCTTACAACCCCAAACAAGCAAACTATTGGCATCGCGATATGCAATATCACTTAGAGCTTGAAGCGCAAAAGGCCGCACTTTGCGGTCCTGAAGTATTGCATTGCCGCGTTGCTTTTGAAGATGAACTGGGCATAGAGCTAATACCGGCTAGTCATAAAAATTGGGATTCAGATGAAGAGTTAGCAGTTAGATTAGAGCAGCAGGGTGCTCGCAATAGTGACTCATTGACTCGCGGTAAACGTGTAGAACTCAAAAAAGGTGACTTACTTATATTTTCGGCAAATATGATCCATCGTGGCTTATATGGCATGAATCGTTTTGCCCTTGATATTATTTACTTTGAGCGGCACCCAAGTCTTAATGAGTTTGTACAAACTGGATTTTTACCAACTGCAGAACAAAAGCAGCAATTAAAAAACGCGATGGTATTTGAGTAAGCAAAAAAAAGCGGCTACTTAGCCGCTTTCTTTATTTTATTGTGCTGTTACTGCAACATTGCAAACAATTCTTTTAACTGCGGCATGTATTGCTTAACTAAGTTAACGTTACTTTCGCTTACATCCACTGTTGCAGTACTTGCTTTAACACCTTCTAAAGCACCCACCATTGAGCGAGTCCCCGCATCTGATGATGATGCCGTTAAGCTCTGTAAACCACTCATTGCTTGATTAACACGTTGCTTGTTCTCTTCTGACATTCCTGCTTTAAGGTTTTCTAAATACGCCATTGATACCTCTGAGCCAACAGTAACTAACTGTTCTGGCGTAAACCCGTATTGCTTGGTTAAAGCTTCAAACTCCGTATAAAGGTCATGCTCTTTAATGTGACCTAACGCATTCATAACTGACGAACTATCTGCATTTCCTAGCATACCACTTAGGTCAACAGTATTCAGTTCTGGCTGGTTTTGTGACCAGTTAACTACAGCAGGTAATGCTTTAATGTAACGCTGTAATTGGTTCTCAGTTATATCTTCAGCGAGACTTGAAAAACTCATTGCAAGTAAACTGATTGAAAAAAGTAGGGCTTTCATGTGGATCTCCTTTCGTTCATATTTGTCGCAACTAGCATGAATCAAAGGGCAATTATACTCAGCTAATTACAAATGTTACACTTGCATTTTTATCACAGCTAACTGAACCTGATGTTAATTATTTCTAATACTGTCACTATCGATGAATGGGAGCTCGACTTTAGCGCAATTCGCTCACAGGGTGCGGGCGGACAAAATGTCAATAAAGTTGCCAGTGCTATTCATTTACGGTTTGATATAAAACGCTCTAAGTTACCTGACTTTTATAAACAACGTTTACTTAATTTAAATGACTCTCGAATCACCAAAGAAGGCGTTATAGTCATTAAGTCGCAAACACATCGAACTCAAGAATTAAATAAAGAAGACGCACTTAATCGATTAAAAGAATTGATCATCAGTGCTACTCAAGTACAAAAAAAGCGAAGGGCTACAAAACCCACCAAAAGTTCTCAGCGGAAACGCATGGATAGCAAAACAAAAAGGGGACAAACAAAAGCATTAAGGAAAAACATCGATATATAACTTTATTGTTAACAAACCGCTCAAAAAGCAAACAAAACTGTAAAGAAGTGTAACGTGTTAACAAAGTTAATTGATGGTTAACTCCACTAATACTATAATATTCATACTATCTCACTTATTTGCAAGGAGCCGCTGATGGGTCTCAAAACACACATTGTTGCGTCGTTAATGATAACGCTGTCAGCGCTGCCAATCACCAGCCACGCTGTTGATTCTTGGCAAGCCGGAAGCGCTTACCCGCAAGGAAGTGAAACTTGCTACAATGAAATTCTTTACAAAGCTAGATGGTGGGCAACGCCAGGTGAAGAACCAGGTAGTTCACAATGGGGGGCATGGGTCGCTGATGTCGCTTCAAAAACATGTGTAGAGAGCGTCGTTAACAAACAAGAAAACCTACTAAAATCGTTACCGACTATTATTGAAAATAATCAGAAAAAAGAGAGCTCAAATTAGCTCTCTTTTTTAATGATTTACTAGTCAAATGTATGGTGACGAGTTACTTCAAAACGATTAAGTAAGTGATGCATTACATAGACCGCACAAAGACTTACTAAAATTGCCACTGACACCGACGAAAATCGATATAACGCGCTGTATACCAGATCTTGGCCCGGCCCTAATGATTGACCAAACAAAATGCCAAATGTGGTGATAATACCAAAACCAACACCCGGAATACCGCCAGCAATAATGTGATAACGACTAAAAATAAAAGTCAAAATCCATAAAATTAACGCCGGAAATATCAAAATATCGGTATGGTTATACAAAAATAACTGTGCCACTAACGCTAAGTTACATCCAATCAATGTACCTATCGCACGTTGCCATGCAGCCATACCTGCCGCTTTCCAGCATAACGAAAACAAAATCAGTACCGACGCTGCTTGAGCTGAGATTGAATCTTGTAAGTCAAATACCTGAAATACAACAAATGACAAGGTTGCTACGGTTGAACAAAGTAATACTTCATGACGCACACTTTCTTTTGCTTTTTCTGGCATAACCCGACCTTGGCGTGGTGCAACATCAGGAAATAAACCATGCATTAGCATCGAGAACACCACAGTAACCACAACAGCAACGGCATTGCTAATGATCAACGGATAAATACTTACCCCACCACCGGTGTAGGTCGAAAAATGCAATTGAATAGACAAACTCACCACCGTTGTGGCACCAAATAAAAAGTTAGCACCACGGCTCATTTGATAAAACAAAAAAGCAAATGCGATAAAGCTCATCATCGTCATAACAACAGGCAGGTGTGCAAATAGACCTTGCACAACTAGAACAAACAGTGCACTAAACACCGCGCCTGCGTAAAACTGACGAATAATATGCATGTTAAGCACAGGCACTAAGCCGAGCAATAACATAGGGTAAACTGTAAAAAAGATGCCATTAGGCCAGTTCATCAATTTTGCCAGTGCAAACCCTAATGCTGAGCCCGTGGCAATGCGAAGCGCTTGGCGCAAACCATTACCATCGAGTTGCAATACTGACATAACTTACCCTGCCTTAGTAAATAAAGTGCAGAACACTGATGAAGCGAATTTGCATGCTCGCAAACCAGCTGCCTATGCTTGAGTCAGGCAAAAGCTGAACAGTTGCACGCGCACCACTTGGAAATTTAGCTAACATCTGGTGTTCATCTAGTTGGATATGAATACGTTGGCGCTGTGCATCACGTACCCAACGATTACTACTTTCAGTAGCACTGAGCAAACCGTTTGCATTAAGCTGACCATCACTCACACCTGCTTCAAAGCTAATAATTTTGCCCGTAAACACTTTGCCCGGTAGCGCATCAAAGCTTACTTTTGCAGTGCTACCAATTTCTACATGAACCAAAGACTTTTCACGAAAATCTGCCACTAAATCAGCTTTATTAGCAACAATCGCCATTAGCGGCTGGCCCTTATTTGCATAGGTACCCGGTGTTACTTGTAGGTTGGCTGTTTTACCGTCGGTATCGGCTGTCACTGTAGTATACGACAGGTTTAGTTTCGCTTGCTCAAGCTGGTTTTGAGCATGGCGAAGCGCTAAATTGTCATCACCTATTTTACCGCGTGCTAATTTGGCCTCGCTAAGCTGGGCTTCAATTGCAGCTACATTGGCTTTGCTTGATTGATAGTTCGCATTGATTGTTTCGTACTCTTGCTCTGAAATAGAGCGCTTTTTCAATAACGACTCACCGCGCTCAAATAAAAGCGTTTGTTCATGCAGTTTTGCCTGTGCAGCCGCAAGCTGAGCTTCTATTGCCTTGACACTGCTATCTAAACGTTGGTTTTGTAGTTTCGCATCATCATAAGCGAGTTCTGCCTGCTGAACGGCAAGCTTAAAAGGCTCGTCGTTAATCTTAAACAAGGCTTGCTGCTTTTCAACTGCTTGATTGTTGGTGACTAATACGTCAGTCACGCGCCCACTTACTTGCGGGGTCACTTGCACAACAGGGTGATAAACACGGGCCTGCGGTGTGACAGGCATGTACAGATCAGCAATCACAAAATATAAAAATAAAACAATAAAACCCGCTAAAGAGATTTTTACGTAACGGGCAAATTTTTGGTCCGGTGTCATAAGGTTACTTATCTCCTGAATAATGACGGATACACTGACGAGCATTTTGCTCCATCTGAATTAAACCATGCGCCATCGTATCGAGTTGCTCTGTGGTTAAGTCAGCATAAAGGTGCTCTTTCACATCAGCGATAATCACCTGTAATGTGTCTAACAATTGTAGACCTTGCTGTGTGAAGTACAGACGTTTACTGCGTTTATCGTCTGCATCAGCTTTACGAGCAATAATCTCTTGTTGCTCAAGCTGCTTAATAGTGCGAGTTAACGATGGCATTTCAATGCCCAAGCTATTTGCCAACTCTTGTTGGGTGCAACCTTGGTTTAGATGAAACAGGTGCATCATCGCGGTCCAACGAGATTGAGTAAGCCCCAAAGGCTCGACCGCCAAGGTGACAGCATCGCGACATAAACGATGCACACGGCCCATACTGCCGCACAGTGTTAAATCAAGAGTTTCGTGAAAAGGGGGAGTGGAAGACATAATGTGCTCCATTTACTTAGCATGCTAACTATTTTAATGTAGTTAGCATGCTAAGTAAATGTTGATGCAATTAATAAAACAGATAGCTATGTTCGATAAAAGCGAACAGCCGTAAAAGTTATGCGAAGAACAATACTATTTTGCAATTAACTCTTTGATATGGCTTTCATAGAGGTCTAATTTATCAGCTACAAACCCTGTGTGTTGGAACCGTACTAAGCCCTCTTTATCGATTAAAAAGCTGCTCGGCATCCCTTTAAGTTGGTATTGTCTGCCAATAACAGCATCAGGGTCGTAAATAATAGTAAAGTTCACTGCAAACTCAGCTAAAAACGCATCGGCATCACTGCGCTCAACATCAATATTTACAGCAACTACTTTAAGCCCTTGCTGTTGATACTTGTTCTGCATCGCTATAAACCAGGGAAACGACCGTCGACATGGACTACACCAAGATGCCCAAAAATCGAGTAACACAACTTTCCCTTTATATTGGCTCAGTAGTTTAGACAATTGCTGCTGACTTGCAGTTAAAGGAGCAGTAGAAGATTGCTCTGCCATAGCAGCAGAGCCCGTTAATAAAAGAAGTGCAATTAAGATGTGTTTGATCATTGATAATTTAACAAGTTCGCAGGTGAATATTGGTCAGTGAGTACCTTGGTATCCGCGGGCCAATCTTGATTACCCTTAGTATAAAACAAATGTTCACGCAGTAACTGCAAATCAACATCGTAAGGGGTTAACTTATTTGCGAGTTTATTGGCGCGCTCGGCTAATTGTTGCTGGCTAGGCATAGTCTCGAAGCCTGCCAAAATAATGCGATTAGAGTTTTCATCGGTCACAACATTAACAAAGTCACCAAACACATCAAAGTAAGTTGCCGACTCATGCTGGTACAATTTACTCGATGAAAAAGTATTTGCTGCAACAATGCCGCCATCAGCCAGTATACTTTTTACTTCTGCAAAAAATTCCTTAGTGAGAAGGTGCTCAGGGATATAATCGCCATTAAAGGCATCAAGAATTATCCAATCGTACTTTTGCTTTTTCAGTGCAGCGCGTTTGATAAAAATACGCCCATCTTGCACTTTAGATGTCACATTATCGGTTTCTACAAAACTAAAATAATCACGGGCGACTTTTATTACTGCAGGGTCAATTTCGACATTTTCGATACTCGCTTCAGGATAAAGCTCATGTATAGTATTAGAGAGTGAGCCACCTCCCAAACCAATGATCAATACATTTTGCGGGTTATCAATAAATAGTAGGCTTGCAAAGGTCATTTTGGTGTAATTAAACACCAGCTTTTTAGGCTTACTTTCATACATACAACTTTGCGTACTTTTACGAGTTTTTTCGTTGAATTTTAAACACAGTAAGTCGCCAGACTTCTCAACTAAGATATTGCGATAAAGCGAGCGCTCTTTATGGATTACTTCAGCCAACCCGCTAAAGGGCAGCGCTATGAGCAAACAAGGTATTAAGACTCTAAACATACAGTACGCTCCTTTGTTTTTATTTGACTAACAGCTATTGCAAGCAAACCAAGCGCGCCTAATACCGCTGCAAAGGTTTTAATAATGTCGTTAACATCAAAAGCTAGCACCATATAAAAAGAGGTAATAATCGTGCCAAGAGCGCTTCCTAGGGTGCTCACAAAATACAAACCACCGGCAACCTGACCACTTTTTTCATGATCGGTAACCAATAATCGCACTGAATAAGGAGAGATCATGCCCAATATTGTTGTAGGGATAAAAAACAACGCCGTTGATGCCAGTAACGAGCCATAACGGCTGTCTTCAACATGAGTGAAAATAAAGGTCATAATTGGCTCAGAAAACAGTACAATTGGCACCACCATAATGCTCGCAACAAAGAAAATAAGACCGTATTTAGTTAACGAAGGATTGCGAGTAGAGAGCTTGCCGCCAAGCAAATAACCAATTGATAAGCTCAGCATAAATACAGTGATAATACTGCCCCATATATGCACACTGCTACCAAAGTAAGGCGCTAAAATTCGCCCACCTAAAAGCTCAATTCCCATAATACAAAAGCCGCTACTAAAGGCTAGAAAGTAGATAAGCGCATTGATTTTATTCATTAAACACCCGCTGATTTTGTTGTTATTTTACCCATCTTAACCTGATGCTGATAAGGATGCCATGACTGTTTTTTAAGCTGTAAAGGCCGTTTACAAAATGATAGCTAACGAAATAAATAGTAAAAAAGGCTAGGTTAAAGCACATATGCTCTGGTATTTTAACGGGAACAAATAAGCAAGGATAAATGCAATGGATCAGCAAGTAACACACATCAATATCGACAACCCTACGACCTTATTTGGCCTCAAAGTTCGCACTAGCAATATAAACGAATTGAGTGGCGAAGGTGCCAAAATTGCAGGCTTATGGCAGCAGTTTTACACAGACATAGCGCCCAAATTAGCGCCATCTAGCCAAGTTTATGGCGTGTACACTCATTATGAATCAGATGTCACAGGGGAGTTTGATGTATTTGCCTGTACTGACCTGCAAGTCACTTTGCCAGAGATAGAACAAACGACACTCGCCACAGGTAACTACCTTCACTTTAGCGGCAAAGGTGCAATGCCACAAACCGTTATCGATGTTTGGGGTCAAGTTTGGCAGTACTTTAGTAATGAACAGTGCCCGCATATTCGAGCATATAAAACTGACTTTGAGTTTTATAAAAGCAGTGAAGAAGTTGAAGTATTCATTTCGGTTGAATAACACTAAACACTATTTTTAGTGTAAAGCCCCATTACAAAATAAAGCCGCTTATTGCGGCTTTGTTGTTTGCTTAATTGGCGTATCTCAGCGCTAATTGTTCTGCTTTAGCATAAGCATTAGTCAAAGACCGTTGGTGTCTTTGGTCGTTAAATTCTTGATACTCACAGGCTATTTCATCAATATACTGAACCCCTAAATACTTACTCAAGGTTTTAATGTGCGGCACTAAGTGGCTCATACTCTCGCGTATACCACCGGCCTCAAAGCCAAACTCACCCGTTGAGGTAATAACCAGCAAACGTTTACCAGTTAACAGGGGTTGCAAAGGGAAATCCCCCCGCTGCAAGTCAAAATCAAACGTTTTATTGATCCTAACGATTTGATCAAACCATGCTTTTAATTGCGCAGGCATGCCATAGTTATACATAGGCGTTGATATCACTATGGTGTCAGCCTTAACCAACTCATTTATCAATTCATCAGATTCGGCCAGTACTTCTTTTTGCTCTAGCGTTAACTTGTTGGCTGGCGTAAACACAGCAGCAATCCAGGATTGGTTAATAAATGAAGGTGGATTAATCCCAACATCACGGTAAATATACTCAGCTATAGCATTGTTTTGCTGTAAATGATTTACAAATTGCTTAGCAATATTTTTAGAGATTGAGTCGTGGTTAGGATTTGCATTTTTAGCTGAACGCACACTAGCATCAATGTGTAGCAGAGTAGTCATAGTAAATACCTCATTAGTTAATGTGTTGGTATCATCATTAAATGAGGGCCATTTAACAAACGAGTTATAATTCACTATAAGTAAGTTATACTCATCTATAAATTTAGACGGGTTCAACTATGCATATATCATTACAAGCTTTAAAAGCCTTTGAGTCAGCTGCACGATTAGGTAGCTTTAAAGCAGCCGCCGCTGAACTTGCGATTACGCCTACAGCGGTATCGCACCACATTGCTAATCTAGAAAGTCGCTTGAATACTGATTTATTTCATCGCGAAGTGAGAAAGATTACCTTAACTGCATCAGGCGAGTACCTAAGCCAAAACACAACTAGCGGCTTTAAGCTTATTTTTGCGGCAATTGAACAATTGAGCCAAGCACATAACCAAGTACGCATCACCACAACATCATCTCTAGCAGCCCTAAGATTAATACCCGCTTTAGAAGAGCTAAATAACGAAAAACCGCATTTACAGCTTGATATATCAACCAGTGAAACTTTAGATAAGCAACTGCATACCTTGCCTGTTAGGCTAGGAAATAGTGAGGAAGTAAACAAAGCAGATATCATCAAATATGAGCGCTTTGATATGTTTGCGGCAAACGCGCAACAAAGCGCCCCTTGGCTTGATAAGCAGGTTACTTTATACACCAGCCAATGGAAAAATAATGCCCTACCAGCCCCACCATTAATGCAATGGCTCAAAGTAAATAACCTAAGTGATTCATGTTTCAAGGTAAACACATTCGATCAAGAACTGTTTGGTATAAATCAGGTGCTCGCCAATAAAGGCGTGGTTTTTTGCTCAAAAACCTTAGTGCAACCTTACCTAGATGCAGGGTTACTAACATCGTTTAATAGCCAAGATGTTGAATCAAAACTGTGTTACTACATTCCCGAAAAATCTCGCTTCGAAACAGCAACACATAACGTTGTGATTGAATGGCTTGAGCGGTTACTGAATTAATGATGTACAAATAACCATCATTTAAGTTACTGTGGTTTTGTAACTTTTAGTCACCAATAAGGATGTTGTTGTGTATAAATTACTCTTATCTACCTGCTTATCTCTCGCTGTTTTTTCTACTAGCGCAGCGAAAATTATCGACAATGAACGCGTCACAAAAGAAACAGACTGCTTCACAGGCATCTTTGCTGACTATGATTCGTGGCACCAATTTATAGCGCAAAAGAATAAACGCAAAGCTAAAAACGAAGAAGCATACTTAAAGCGCATAAAAGCCTTTGAAGAAATCTTTCCACGAAGTATGTTCGATAACTTTAAAGCGAATTTAACCTGCCATATTTTTAAATATCAGGTCGATAATGTTGAGGTGCTTGGATATATCATCAAACCTAAAGTCACCAAGAATAAGCTCCCAGTAATAATTTATAACCGCGGCGGTAACGGTAATTTTGGCAATGTTTATTTTGCTGCAATGATGCGCAATTTATTTCCTTTAGCGGAGCAAGGCTTTGTGGTTATCGGCAGCCAATACCGCGGTACATTAACTAAAAATGATGATTTAGATGAGTTTGGTGGCAAAGATGTTAATGACGTACTTGCGCTTATTGATTTTATTACGCACATAGCAAGTGCAGATGAAAACCGTATTGGCATGCTAGGAGCGAGCCGAGGCGGCATGCAAACCCACCTTGCGATGCAACACACCAACAAGATTAAAGCCATTGCAACCATTGCGGGGCCGACCGATTTAGTCAAAGAGCTTACGTTTAGACCTAACATGGAAAAAAACGTGTATGTGCGTCGTATCCCCAATTATAAAGAGAACAAACAAGCAGAGCTTGAAGCACGCTCTGTTATGAACTGGGTTGATAAGCTATCGCCTAAAGTGCCCATATTACTTATTCATGGCAGTGACGATAAACGAGTATCGGTCGAGAACTCAATTCAATTTGCCAAAGCGCTAGAAGCGCATCATATACCCCATAAACTCGTGGTGTATGACGGTGACAACCACTTTTTAATGAACCATAAAGAACAACTGGAAACAGAGCTAGTTGATTGGTTTAACAGCTATTTGTAACTTTGTTTTGAAACTAAAAAGGGCCAAACAAGGCCCTTTTCATTACACACTTCGCTCGATAATCCAATAGCTCGCAGCCGCCATTGCCAGCACAGATAATGTAATTCGAATAGCACTATAAAAATAAGTTCTGGCAAGCATTGCTAGCACGGGTACAACGCAAATAACGATCAGCAACTGCACAGTTTCAATACCCAGATTAAATGCCACCAATGCGACGATAATGGCCTGAGTATCAAACCCCATATGGCTCATTTCAATCGCGAATGCTTGACCATGGATAAGCCCAAAAATAAATGCTATCCACATAGCTGACTGCGAAAAAATCGGCCTAATTGCATTTAACGCCGAAACTAAAATAGACGCCGCAACCAAAATCTCAATTGGCTTTGCAGGAAATGAAATATACCCAAGCGTCGTCAGGGCTAGCGTTAATGAGTGTCCGAGTGTAAAGAAGGTGACAATTTTAGCTACCGACATAACACATTGGCGCACAGGTGCCACTGATTGCCAGCGCTTATTGGCACTAACTAGAGGAGCGGGCAAAATTAAACAAAGTAAAAATAGCAAGTGATCTATACCGGCTGCAATATGGCTCATACCATTTACAAACATCAGCTTAAACTGAGACCATGCAGTGATTTTTTCAGGCTCTATAAATAAGGTTTCGCGCTGATAGCGGATCAGCCCTATGGTTGCTATGTCTTGACTTGCTTTAAGTACTTCATGCATATCGTTGCGATACGAAACATAAATTTTGTGAGTAACAACTCGGTGTAAAATGGCATTGTAATGCAAAGAAAAACCACTGGTATCAAAATTATCTGGTTTGATAAATTGCATCTTCATTACCATAAACAGTACGTTATCAAATTCATGGATAGCAAAATCATCAACCTTTTGTGCTGTTAACGGCTGAGAATTTTGTGTTGTGATACTTACATGTGTTTGCATGTAGTCTTGTAAAGCCGAGAAATTAACCTGCTTTAGGTCATCACTTTGTGAAGGAAATAGGCTTTCATCAGCTAAACGTAATTGATCGAGGGGTAAATAAATTTCGAGTTCAATCTGTGGTTTATGCGTATCAATAAACACAGAACTCGTTGAAGCAGAATGGGCAAAGGCTTTGGTACAGAAGAGGCTGACCAAAAAGGTCAGCCCAAATAGGAGATTAATTACTGCTTTCATGGCTTATAAATTATTACCATAATCCCAGCTCTTATCCCTGAACATTGTATGGTAGTGAGTTTCATCACTGATAATAATCCCATTTTGACACGCCACCTCAATCCAAAGGTTAGGGCCATCAATACGCATATAAGTCCCGGCAACATCCACATCAACACCAGCCGATTCAGTGCCAGCCCAGGCAATGTAGGTATCTGCATAAGCAGAACTCGTTACATAGCTTAGCGTTAAGTTTTCAACCACTTCTTCAGGGTAGTCGTTGATCCACTGCTCGATTGCTGCGGTAACCAGTGCTTGTTGATCCTGCGTTAAACTTGAAACAAGGATCCCTTTGCGATTATCCCCTGTAGGGTAATCAGTTGGTAACGTACCACTCCCGTTATCTGGGCCTACTAATACATCTGAATAGCTTTCACCGCTTAAGTAAGCCTCAGCAAGCTCAGATTCACTTAACGAATCAAACATAGCAACGAGGGCATCACCTTCATCCGCAAGCGGGGCATAGCTTGCCGAGTCTAGTTCAAAGCTGACTTTAGGTTCAGTACCAATATGGTTTGGCACAGGGTAACCATCGCCATTTAAGTAAGTAATGTTATAAGCTAAGTGGTGACCACCTAACTGCAACATCCAGTCGCCGCTCACATCTGGGTCGCCAAAAAACGCTAGATAATATTTACCAGATGAGTAAGCAGAACCACCACCTAGCTCATTCAAATAGTCATCCGCAGCAATAACACCTAAGAAATCTTGGTAGCCATCATCACTCAGCGCCGCTTTCGCAACCATCATCGCTGCTTCAAGTGATTCATCGTCTAATGCCCCAAGTTCAATACCATTACGACTTACATTGCCCGTCGGTAAGTTTGACCACACAGTCCTTGCTTCAGAGTCTGAATAATCAAGCTGTAAATCAGCAAGTTCATCTTCATCTAATGTGTCGATTAATGCATTTGCAGCACACACGAGTGACTCTAGGCTGGTATCGAGCTCACAGTCACCTAGACTGATATCGCTGAAGTCACTGACACTAATTGAACCTGAGCTACTTGAAGAGCCACTGTTGTCAGTACCGCTGTTATCAGTACCACTGCTATCGCTAGTCGATGAATCTGTATCTGATGACGACGATGAGTCACTGTCACCACAGGCCGCTAAGTTTGCCAATAACGCAAGCACTGCCAGTGATTGCCATACCTTTTTACTTAATTTCATAACCAAATTCCCTACATGAATTATTGCTTAAAAAATTACCATAGAGGCAAGGTTGAAAAGTGTAGAAAATATGTAGATCACCAAATGAATTATGGAATTTTATTCACGAAACAAGCCTATTTAGTGAAGGTCAAAAAGTAACTTCGCACTTTAAAATTAGGTATACGTCATCAGCAATTTCGGTTATCTGCTTAGCTTTATCACTCTGAGCTACTCACCCAATTTATAATTAACAACAGCGCTAAGACAGCAGAAACAAGTTGCCAAAAGAGCACGGGATTACGTTCAAGTAGTGGCAGCTTTCTATTATATGCTGGATTTGGGTTATGCATATCAAACAAAAACTCAGATAAACTTAGATAGCGTTTTTGCATATCAGGTTTACAGGCTTTGTTGATTGCGGCATCAACCCATACTGGGATCTGTAAATTATTATGCAGCAAAGATTTATATTGGAGTCGATGTAGCTCTTTCAGATTAGACACTTTAGCAACTGAAGTATCATAAGGATAGGTTCCGCTGAGTGCATGATAAGTCATCACAGCTAATGCAAACATATCACTGCTCAGTTCGGGCCAATACCCCAAAAAGTATTCTGGTGCGCTATATAACATGTCGCCCGGTATGTGCAAAACATCATCACTTTTACTAAATTGCTGACCATGTAAACTGGCTGAGCCTAAATCCAATAAGGTTAAATTGTCGTGTTGATCAATCATGATATTTTCGGGCCGAATATCTTGATGCAAAATACCTTTGCTATGCAATGCGCCTAACGCTGAGACAAGTTGCGTTAGCCATGCTCTTACTTGCTGTAAATTTGCATTACCATTATCGTTTAACCATTGCCTTAACGTTATTCCTTGCACTCGCTCTGTCAGTGTGTAAAAGACATGCCGTGTAGTCTCAGAGTGCCCTCTTTTAACAACGCGAGGGTGGTCAACTTTGGCAATTAACCACTCTTCTTTTGCTAGCTCATCTAAGTAATACAGCTCAGTTTGCAAGGATAAAGAGGGAACTTTCATCACCGCAGTGGCACCAGTGATCGTGTTGTGAACTTCAAATAAAGAACTTCTGTCGCTTTTGTGAAGCTGATTAATAAGTTTAAAATTATCAACGACATCACCGACACTCAAGGCATCAGGCAAAGGTAAAAAACCATCAGAAGTGTATTCAACCGTTTCTCTGGGATCGGCGGCACGTTGTTTAATCGCGACAATACTCAGGTTGTCATCGCTTGCGTTAGCCAAAGCAAGTTCAGCAGCCTTTTGACATGCATGTTGCAATTGCTGTTCACTCTCACAATTGGCAAATAAGCCCAATAATTGCTCAGTTGATACAAACTCAGTAATACCATCCGTAGCCAAAATAAAGCAATCACCTATGACTAGGTCGATTTGCTGAACATCTAACTGTAAGTTTGAACGTATACCCAATGCATTACTTAAATATTGCTGCCCATATTCATCAGCTGCGCGATGCTGTTGGCTAAAATGGCAAATCTTACTGTTTCTAATTCTGAATATACTTGAATCGCCACAATTAAATAAATTGGCTTTCTTATTGGCTAAAATTACCCCTGCGAAAGTGCAGACAAACCCTTGATCAAAGTTATCTTGATATTGGCTATGTTGGGTTTTTGCCAGTAATTGAAGGTTAATCACTTCAAGTACTTTTGTGCCAGCTCTGGCTGCAGACCATACATCACTGGTACGTAAATATTCATCACAGAAAAGCATCACAGCCAAGTCACTTGCATGCTGACTGACTTGGCTGCTACTTATGCCGTCTGCAACAGCAGCTACAGCCCCTTTTGAGCGAGACTCTGTTAATGCGGGGATAGTGCATTTAACACTATCCTGATTAACCGCTTTGTTCCCGCGAGATGTATAAAACCCTGCTATTACATCGGCTGTCATAGTTAATGCGTCTTTGTTGTTTTTGTACATTGATTGCATTAATTACTTAGCAATTACATTGTCACCAATAGGTGCTGCAGTTGTCGCTAACTTGCGCTTTGGTTTTGTACGATAGTGCGTTGTGTACAAAGTAAGCCCAGTAAATGCTAGACCACCTACCAAGTTTCCAAGCGCAGTTGGAATTTCATTCCAAATTAAATAATCAACAACAGAGAAATCACCACCCATGATCAAGCTAAATGGGAACAAAAACATGTTTACAACCGAATGTTCAAACGCCATAAAAAAGAACAGCATAATAGGCATCCACATAGCAATCACTTTACCGCTAACATGTGTTGACACCATAGCACCCACAACACCCATAGATACCATCCAGTTACATAGCATGCCACGGATGAAAATGGTCATCCATCCTTCAAAACCGTATTTAGCATAACCTAATGTACGCGCTTCACCGATACTAGCAACCTTAGCTGCAATAGCCCCACCATCGGTATTAAAGCCCATGGTAAATACAAACGCCATCATGACAGCAACAGTCAGAGCGCCAGCAAAGTTGCCAACAAAAACTAATCCCCAGTTTCGCAAAATTTGTGGCCAAGTAACGCCTGGCCGACGAGCAAGCCAAGCTAATGGTGTTAACATGAACACACCGGTTAATAGATCAAACCCCATTAAATAAAGCATACAAAAGCCTACAGGGAACAGTACCGCGCCGAGCAGAAATACACCGGTTTGCACTGCAACTGTGATCGCAAATACAGCAGCTAAGGCTAAAATAGCTCCAGCCATATAAGCACGAATTAGCGTATCTCGCGTGGACATATATATTTTTGATTCGCCCGCATCCACCATTTTTGTAACGAAGTCACTTGGTAATAAATAAGCCATGTTATTCACCTTTCATTGTTAATCTTTAATCTGTTTCACAGTTAAAATGACCATCTTTCAGGCAAAAAAAAACGCCCGCACCGACTCTTACTTTTAAGAGCAGGTTGCGGACGCCATTGTCCTTTGCATTTCCAATTGTCACAGCCTATTCAACTGTTCATAATTTATTAAACAAGTTATATGCCAAAAATAACCAAAAAATAAAACTAAATCCTTTCAATAGTTTAACTTTTTCACTTTTGCTTTCACCAAATCAAAAATTAACATTTGCTTTACTTTGGCGCATTGCACGCATCACTTTGGGGCGAAACCCCGAACTAATAAAAAAGGGCAGAACTAATTTGAGCAATAAATCATGATTTCGCTTTTGTTAAAAATTTCTGTAAACCCCATTTACAGTGGCACAACGCAGATAATATTCGAGCAAAACTGATTTTACCTTGCTTAAAAATGACTATTAATTTTTAGGGAATAATAATTGCTTGATGGTATCTATTCAATATTAGTAATAAGAACCTATGCCGACATCTTCAACCTGTACCAAACGCTTTTTACTCGCAGCAAAATATGCCGAGCTGAATAGCCTAAAGGCGTTAGCTTCAAACTGTAAAATAGTTATAGCTGCGACACAGATGATCCATCAGCTGCAAAGAGAGCGCGGAACAACGAATGTTTATCTAGGGTCAAAAGGTGTCGCCTATAAAACAAATTTACCTGTGCAATTTAAGAATAGCTCAGAGGCAGAGGAGCAACTGCTCGATTTACTTATTTCAAAGTTCTTAAATAGTGATTCAATTCACACCCAAACAAGACTATTAACGTCAATTACTTTAGCTTCTCAAGGGCTTGAGCAATTACCAAAATTAAGAAAGCAGATTCAGAAACTACAGGTTACACCACTTAAATCGACCGATGCCTATTGCCGATTAATCGGAAAAATAATAAATCTAATTTTTGAAGCCGCCGATGTATCAAGTGATGCGTCAATAACCAAACTTTTAGTTGCACTGTTTAACTTCATTCAAGGTAAAGAGCTTGCAGGGCAGGAGCGTGCTTTAGGAGCCATTGGGTTTTCGCAACAAAAACACGAGCCTAATATATTATCGAAAATGCATGAACTTGAAAGCGCACAACACGACGTATTTGAGCGGTTTTTAGAGTTTTCGGTTAGCCAAGAACAAGCAGCCTGGCAAGCGATACAACTCTCTGAACTAACTAATGACATTAATAAACTCAGAGCTATGTTCAAAGCGGTGTCTGATCTTCCCTCAAATAGTTACACACCCGAGCTTGGTGAAGTCTGGTATGAAGTTGCAACTAAACGAATAGATGCCCTTCAAAATATCGAAACTATGCTGACCACTAGGCTAATGGAGCAAGTTCAAGTAAGGATTAAAGAAGCTGAAGCGAAAATATCTAATCACAACCTATTGATGGAAAAAATCAGCGATGACAATGCAACTGACCCGGGTTTTAACATGCTCTTTGATCGTCGCTTCTCAGGGCTGCATGGCGTAGAAATAAATGCTGATGAGCAGCAACATGATGTTCAGTCTGTACATAAATCGTTTTACGATTTAATTTGTGAGCAAGCAAACCATATTAACCAAATGAGTGCAGAACTAGAAAATGTAAAACGCGCATTGCATGAGCAAAAGGTGATAGGCAGAGCAAAAATGTTATTAATGCAAAGCTCTAATGTGGGTGAGCATCAAGCACATCAACTGCTCCAAAAAGCGGCAATGTCACAAAACCAATCATTAATAGACGTTGCAAACAGCATTGTTGCCAAAGTTTCAAAAGCTTAGCAACAAATAGTCGCACTAAAAAGATAGCAAGCGTTTAATTATCCTCAGATGCTATTAATTAACTTAACCATTTAGATAAGCAAATTAACTAAAGCCAAAGAACGAACAAAGGGGTAGTTCAAACTCGTTTTTGGACAGAAATGAGTTAGATTCGACAGACGACTCTATGCCAAAAGCGGACGGTGGTAACGCCGCCATAAACGGTGCGAGCTTGCGAGCGTCCGGCGACCGAAGGGAGCGAAATTAATGGCCTTGTTAGGCGTACTACCTACCCCAGTCATGCAAGCTTCCACCAGAATCTATCCAGACTCCATCGCCCAAATAAGCAGGACCTCCACTCCCATCCGAACACGCATCGTATATATCTAACATTTCATTCCTAGAAGCTTTCCTTTCCTTGGCTTTTTGCTTCAATTCTTCCGTTCTTTTGTCCGTAGAACCCTGAGAGACAAAATAACGATCTAAGTCTTCTTCGTTGTTTTGAAAACTATTCGCGAAACGAAGCACACCTTCTAATAAATTAAAGGTGGTGTGAGCCAGAGAATGTCGCACTACTCTTCCATCACCGAGGGAACCTTCATAATAGCTATATGGTTTTACTGGGTTCTCATCAACTTTGGGAATTATCTGAATATCTATGCCATTTTTTCTTGTGAAAATATACGAAATGCTGTTTTTATTAACACAAGCAAGAACCGCTCTATACATTTTTTGGCGAGATTTTATTGGAACCCAGCCCGAAGCTTTCAGCGATTTAGTAAATGCGTCTTGTGTTGATGTACCTACGTGCAGCGGGGAGCCTTTAGGAAGGTTAATATTTCCCGCCTCATCTAGTGAAGCTTCTTCTCTTCTGCATTCTATTCTTCCATTACAATCCCAGTTCAAGTATTGAAGTTGAGAAATAGCAGCTATTCTTAATTTGCCATCTGTTCTCCGCACCACAACCTCATCACCGACGCTCAAATCTGTACGAAAACACTGAACAGGGAAATCCTTTCCAGATTCAGAATAGGAAACAAATGCGATTATATAGCTCATATCATTACCCCATTATTCCTACGGTGGCTCGTCATTACGCCTAACGCCCGGCTCACCGAGCAAATTTTTGGTGGCGGCTCTTTGCATAAAAGGTGACAGCTGAATTTGTCCGGTGCAGCCGTTTGTTAGGGCTAACCTCGTTTCACCCCAGTTATCACGACATCCTCCGCTTCGTCCTTACCTGATACTTGTTGCCTAGATCGAGAGAGCAAAGACTCTGCATCAGTTTCGGAAAGGCTTACATGTGGCGGATGTGTGTGCTTTATCTGAAATACATACTTAAGATAAAGCGCAAAGAAAAAGAGCGATATCACCAAAGTGATTGCTCCAACTATGGATGAACTGATTGAGATCTTCCCGGCCATTTCAGCTTCGACAGTTGTACTGAGAGAGGCTATATCACCAACAGACAAGGCGTAGTGAAGCTGCATGAATGAGAATATGATGCCGCACACGACCAATGCTAAAACCACAAACGTAATTATCCAATTAGCCAGTATTTGCTGGCCAAATACCCGCTTCGGGTACTGAAAACGCCACTTCAAGTGCGCAATATATGCTTGCTCTAGCTGTTGCCACTCGGGCGTTTGGAGCTCTTCCTCTTTTTTGGTCTTTCGTAGTTCTGTCCATTCTTTGAGAAGCTCCAAGGCAGCCGCAGATCCAGGTACTGCTGTTTCTATTATTATACTCATCTTTCTCCCTTCGATGCCCTAACGCCTAAATCAGGTGCGCTGTAGGCGTTACCTGAATTTACTTGTTATATCATTGCCTAAATAGATTTATCCCAACCTTTGTATACAAGTCGGTTTCGGCAATATTGTTCGCAAAAGCTTGTTTTATGGAATCATGCTCATGAATATCAAATCTATCTTCTACATAGGTAGGATTTAACGCAATATTCTCTACATGATTGAAAATCATGTTTGATAGCCCAACTTTTATATGATCTATATCGCCTTCGAACAGCTTTACAATTGCACTCTTGAATTCGGAATTGTTCTTTGAAAAAGAAAATACTACATGAGTACATCCATTCTCAGGAAAAATATTTAGCGAAACGCTTTTTGATTCAGCAATGGCTTGAGTTTCGTTATTAGCTAGCCTGATTATTACTTTCTGATCTAGGATTTGATTGCCATCATGATCGAAATACGGGATAAAGTTGGAGCAACAAGCTATAGGATATTCTGAACTGAATTGATAATATCTGTGTTCAATCTCGGGATCACATTCTTTTTGTATTACGCTCTTTAAATGATTGGATAGAAGACGAAGCTCTGAAATATTCAGCTCTACACTTTTTAGTCTGATTCTCAATTGTTCATTCTTATAGCCTTCAATCATTCCTTCTTTAATGAAGTCAGGAACAACTGTTTTTCCCTCAAGGATAGCTGGGAGAATTGCCTGAAAATGTGGGGGGAAATCATTTTCTTTCAATTTATCACCCAGCAAGTTTTTCATTAGCTGACAAGATTCAAGATTGGCATGAAGTTCTTTTGTGACCGCTCGATAGGCATAAATATTCATCTGCTCATCTGTACCATCAAAAGGTTTATCTTCAATAGGCTGAAATATTTTCTTGTCATGTTCACCACAGAACCCGCTAAATGTACTAAACTTCTTAATTCCCTCTTTTTTGAAAACTGGTTCTAATCCTGTCATATCATCACTTGGTTCTAGCCCCAAATAATAGACACGTCCAGACTCAGCAATGGAAGATAAAATTTTTCCACGCTGGATAGAATGTGCAGCAATAATTTTATTAGAACATTCGCTATTTCCATCATCTCCCCATAGGCATAACTTTACCGCAGCTTCTTTCCTATTCTTAGTCAGAGTTTTATTAAACTCGATCTGGTCTTTATTCATTAATTCTTACTCGATATTTGATATAACAATTTAATATCGACTCAACGGGTCGTTTTTCTACCATTGGCTGGGTCGTTTATCTGATTGAACCAGTTTTATCATACATCTTAACCTATTGCTAAGTAATCATTTTTAGCAATACAACCAATCTGTGTATATACAAAGTTAAAATTTCAAAGGTATGATGATGAAAACACGCTCTCCATTTTTAAGCTCAATCGTAGATTACATGCAAACCAAACAATACTCTTTGCGGTCTGTTGACACCTACTTAAAATGAATTGCTGGGTTTGTTAATTATCACGACAAGCGGCACCCTACATCTATGGGGATAACGAGGTTCAGAAATATTTAGACTATTTGGCTTTGAAGAAAAATGTATCTCCTAAAACCCAAGCTACGACTGGGTCTAGTGTTAGTGAACGTCTGCTATGGGGAAAGGGGGCTTTAGTAAAATACTAAGCGCGAGTGTCCGTAAATTGCTCTTTTAAGGCGTTCACCTAAACACGCTTTGGGGCATAAACGAGTTCACCCTTAATGAATGATAAACTCGTAGATACAAAGGTCAGGTTCGTTTGCTATTTAACTCTAACGTGAACCTCACAGAAGGCGCTAACATCACTATGAATGAGCCTATTAACCCTGTTATAAAAGGCTTACGCGCCTTTTATTTTTAAACAGCTGGGTGATTGTGTTTCTTCGACAAAGTAATTCGCTTGTAACAATGTTAAATCTACACGCTGACGGTAGTTAACAACATCACCCACAATCACTAAAGCAGGGCCAACAAAGTCCTTTAAGTCTCGCTCAGCATCAATACTTGCTAAGGTTCGGCAACAGAGTTGTTGATCAGTTAAGCTACCTTTATCTACCACAGCAATTGGCAAATCAGGGCTCATTTTATGTTTAATCAATTGTTTAGCAATACTATCAACACGGGTTAAGCCCATATAAAATACTAATGTTTGTTTTGATGCGACTAGCTGTGACCAATTTGCTTGTTGCGCGTCATCTTTACAATGCGCAGTCACGAATTGCACAGCTTGTGAACATCGTCTGTCGGTCAGTGGGATCCCCGTATAAGCAGCGCAAGCACTCGCAGCTGTCACGCCTGGGACTATTGCAAAGGGAATATCATGCTCTGCTAATGCGTGAGTTTCTTCCGACAATCGACCAAAAATAGATGGGTCGCCCCCTTTTAAGCGAACAACTGTTTTATTTTCAAGTGCTTTAGCCACCAAAAGTTGGCAAATTTGCGCTTGTGACATGCTATGGCAGCCTTGTCTCTTGCCAACAAAAATAACCTCTACATGAGCAGGAAAATACTGCTGAATTTCGCTATTTACTAACCAATCAACTAATACCACATCTGCGTGTTGCAGAATTCTATGCGCCTTGAGTGTCAGTAGTTCAGGGTCGCCAGAACCTGCACCTATTAAATAAACTTGACCATTTTTCGAAGCACTGCGTTTAAATGGTTTGGTGTGCGTATTTGAAATAGCTAATTTCAATTTATGCAGCCATTCATTTTGTACATTTAATACAGTTTTAAATGCAGTATTGGTGAAGTTAACCATTTGAGAAACCATCATTATTCTCCTAGATGCATCGAAACGTTGATTACAACAACACTTCAATTTTACTGCCATTAATACGTGCGTCGTAAACAGGTAAGGTGATCGTGTCATCGTCTAAACAACGACCATCATTCAGCACATATCGCTGTTTATAGAGAGGCGATGCAACAAAAATTTGCTCATCTGCGCAGCCAATTAAGCCCCGATACAACACATTAGCTTTTCCTATTGGATCAAAGTTTCCTAGCGCATAGACCTGCTTTTTCTCGTTTGCTTCTTGAACGTAGAACAGTGCGATTTGTTGCTCTTGTTTGTGTGTATCACTCACCAATGCACACACACCTGAATCCAATACAAGGTCAGTTACTTCACAGATAGTTTGCCAGTTTTGATTACTATTACTCATATCGTTTTCCTATACCGTTTCAAGTTTTTCTTCAGCTCTCGCAGGGCGGATCTGACCCCGTTCTTCAACAAATTGAATGTTGATATCCTGTTTGTCACTATTCACAAATTGACGGAAGCGTTTTAAAGATGCAGGATTCTCGAGGGTTGTTTTCCACTCACATTGATACGTATCAACAACGCGTGCCATCTGCTCTTCTAGCTCATCAGCAATGGCTAACTCATCCGCTATGACCACTTTTTTAAGGTAGTCTAAGCCACCTTCCATATTTTCCATCCACACTGAGGTACGTTGCAGACGATCTGCTGTTTTAACGTAAAACATTAATATGCGATCGATGTATTTAACCAAAGTCGTACTGTCTAAATCGGTAGCAAACAAATCAGCATGACGAGGCTTCATCCCTCCATTACCACAAACATAAAGATTCCAGCCCTTTTCTGTTGCGATAACACCAATGTCTTTACTTTGTGCTTCAGCACATTCGCGGGTACAGCCTGAAACGGCAAATTTGATTTTATGTGGGGCTCGAAGGCCTTTATAGCGATTTTCTAAGTCGATAGCCATGGTTACACTATCTTGTTGACCATAACGACACCAGGTGCTGCCAACACACGATTTAACGGTTCTGAGGGATTTACCATAGGCATGCCCAGTTTCAAGGCCCGCATCGATAAGTTGCTGCCAAATGAGTGGTAGCTGATCAACACGCGCGCCAAATAAATCAATGCGTTGACCACCTGTTATCTTTGTATATAGACCAAATTGTTTAGCGACTTGACCAATCGCAATAAGCTTATCAGCGGTAATTTCACCTCCTGGAACCCTTGGAACAACAGAGTAAGTGCCGTCTTTTTGCATATTGGCAAGGAAGGTGTCATTGGTGTCTTGAAGCGCGACATGCTGCGGGTTAAGCACATATTCGTTCCAAACTGAGGCCAAAATAGAACCGACAGCTGGCTTACAAATTTCACAGCCTTTCCCTTTTCCGTACTGCGCTAATAACTCAGTAAAGCTTTTAATTTCTTGAACCTTAATAATATCGAAAAGCGCTTGGCGGCTATAAGCAAAGTGTTCGCAAATATCCGTGTTGATTACCACTCCACGCGCAGCAAGCTCACTATCTACAACATTCTTTAATAAGCTTGCGCAGCCACCACAACCAGAAGCTGCTTTAGTGCATGATTTAACAGCTGAAACAGTTGTTGAACCGGTGTCGATTGCGGCAATAATATCGCCCTTGGTCACATTCAAGCATGAGCAAATAGTTGCGGTTTCGGGAAGGGCATCAGCGCCTAAACTTGGTTTCTCTCCTGCAGAAGGAAGAATAAGTGATTCAGGGCTTTTTGGCAGCTCAATGCCATTAAGCATATATTGCAACAAGCTATCGTAGTCAGATGTATCGCCAATGAGTACAGCGCCCAACAATTTAGATTCATCATGACTAACCACCATTTTTTTATACATACCAAGCGGCTGATTTTCATATGTGTAAGTTAAACAGCCAGAAGTTCGACCATGGGCATCACCAATAGACCCCACATCCACTCCCATTAACTTCAACTTTGTGCTCATATCTGCGCCAGTGAATCGCTCTGAAGACTCATCGCCCGCAATTATATGGTTCGCCACAACCCGAGCCATAGTGTAACCAGGCGCAACAAGACCGAAGATGAAATTGTTCCAAAGTGCGCACTCACCAATTGCATAGATATTTTCACCGCTTGTTTGGCATAGGTCATTAACAACAATGCCTCCGCGTTCACCAACCTCTAAGCCAAACTCTTTGGCTAAATTATCGTATGGGCGAATACCTGCGGAGAATAGAATAAGATCGGTTTCAAGCACTTCGCCATCACTAAAACAAAGCTGATATCGACACTCTTTTCCCGCTTTTATTTCTTGTGTTGCTTTTGATGTATGAACCTGAACCCCAAGCTGTTCAATTTTATCTTTCAGTAATTTTCCGCCGCCAGCATCAATTTGCACCGCCATCAACTGAGGGGCAAACTCAACCACATGCGTTTCTAAGCCAAGCTGCTTTAAGGCATTAGCAGCTTCGAGACCAAGTAACCCGCCACCAATTACAACCCCCACTTTACTCACCTTCGCCGAGGCTGAAATGGCATCTAAGTCATCGATGGTACGATAAACAAGACTATGCTCTTGATCTTTACCCGGAATAGGGGGAACAAAAGGATATGAGCCTGTTGCCAGCACTAATTTGTCATAGTTATAAACAACACCGGCGGCAGTTGTAACGGTTTGCAGTTCGCGATTAATATGAGTGACTTTTGCATCTAAAAAGAAATTAATCCCCCATTGCTGATAAACCATTTCGCTGGTCATGGCTAAATCATCTGCAGTTTTTCCTGCAAAATACTCAGATAAATGGACACGGTCATAAGCAAGTCGGCTTTCACCACTAAGAACGGTTATTTCAACGGCCTTAGCTTCACTATTTAGGTTGTGTAATTGCTCAACAAAGTGATGCCCAACCATCCCGTTACCAACAACAACTATTTTTTTCGGTGTAGACATAAAATTTTCCTCAATCATTTAGCGTGCAAAACGTTAAAATTTTGCACCCACCCATACCCAAAGCTTATTTGTATCGACTTTCGCAAACGCCTCATCACCAGCCATATAAGCGGCATACTTCACTCCAAGGCTGTATTGTTTATTAAATGATTTGCTATAAACGACATCGAATTCAGAACCTAAATCATCATCTCCTGCGAGAGATTCATCCGCAGAGTATGTGTGGTAAACAAGGCTCCATTTACCGCTGAATGCGTTACCCGATAGGCTGGCATAAAGATCTTGCAAACCCGCAGCGGGTGTCGCTAAAAACTGATCGGCCCAGCCATTAAATTTGTGTAAGGTTGCCAGAGGAGTTTGAAAGGCTTGCTCACCCTTATCAGAGCCTAGCGATTCGTAACCAAGCTTGTAGGTGATATCACGATAAGTAACACTGCTCTCAAGGAGTAAATACTGGGTATCGTAGCTATTTGCACCACTGTCATTACTTTGTAGCGCATACTCTGCAGAATACGAAACGGGCAGCTCAGCAACGTTTTTTTTGCCAACTAAGCGAACACCATAGGTATCTAAGGAGTTATCAGTGTTATTGTCGACCTCGAGTAAGTAGCCATAAGCTATTAACTTACCGAAATCGGTTTTTAATGATGCATTGAAAAGATGATCTTTAGAGTCGAGATCTTTTTCATCTGCGAAGATTCTATTGCGTTTGTTTATATATGCATAACTGGCATTAATAGCGTCTTTTTCATAGCGCGCACTAAAGGCATCAAAGGTTTGTTTATCTTGACGCCAGCCAACATGCCCAACAAAACGATGGTTGTCGAGAGTAATGACTTGTCGGCCTAACTTGGCTGAAAATTGCTCGGTATTATAGGCAAGGTAAAGTTGGTCAATTTCCGTTGATTCAGGATCGGCTACTACAGAATACTCTGTGCCATCACCAATTCCATTATTATAATCATCGATAACAGCCAGCGTATTCTCAAGTTCAATGAAAGCAGAAACCCCTGCGAACGTTTTAGTTTTGAAATTCCCTAAACTGCGAAGTGTTAGTGCTGATGCATCTTTCAATGCATTGTCTTGATCAACCGACTCATAGCGTAAGCGAAAGTCAGCATTCAAAGTACCTAACTCAGTTTCAACAGCTGCAAAAGCTTGATTTGCAGCGATAAGGGTTAAAATTGACAACGTAACTCTAGTTAATTTCATGGTTTATTACTCTTATTATTCCTAGTTGATTTGCAAGCCGTCACATCAGACGCCACCTTAAATTTCCCAAACAATATTGAATTGCTCGCCATTCATGCCATGCAGAAATTTCGAGCAAAAAAAAACCCACTCGATAACAGAATGCACGTTCTGTCATCGAGTGGGCTTCTTTGCCGTAGTGCTATTTAGGTAAAACTAAACAGCCGGATTTTGTAGTTGCAGTTATCTAATACACATTATGTGCCAAAAATTTTCCTCATTAAAAATCAGCAACATAAAAAACATTAGCTTTTTATTAGCCACTTTTTTCACCATAACAGTGCATACAGCTCACAAAAATAGGGCGCAACCGATTTCTTGTATCAGGCTGTATTTTACTTGTAACGGGGGTTTACAGTTTGCATAAAAAAACCGCAGCTTAACGTCTAAGCTGCGGTTTTTAACTAAAGCATATTTACTTATTGAGTAGATGCTTTTCGAAGAAGTTAGCCATCATAGTGTGATAGTGCAGGGTAGTGCCATCACCTTCACGTAGACTGTGAGAACGGTTCGGGTAAGAGAAAAACTCGAACTGTTTATTGTGCTTAACTAATTCGTTAATTAAACGCTCTGAACCTTGGTAGTGTACATTATCATCTCCGGTACCGTGGATCAGTAGCAACTTACCTTGCAGGTCTTTTGCAAAGGTGATCGGAGAGGTGTTGTCGTAACTTTCAGGATCGGTATTTGGGTTACCCGCATAGCGCTCTTGATAGATGGTATCGTACAAGCGAATATCAGGCACTGGTGCTGAAGCAATACCCACTTTATATTTATCACCATGGCGGAATAACAAATTAAGCGTTGAACTACCGCCACCTGAGTGACCCCATACACCAACACGGTCGGTATCAATGACATCCCAACGTTTTGCCATTGCATCAAGGGCGTCAACTTGGTCACGCACGGTAATAGAGCCTATTTTTTTGTAGATAGACTTACGCCAATCTCTGCCTTTTGGTGCGCGCGTGCCGCGGTTATCAACTGAGGCAACAATAAAGCCTTGCTGAGTTAAATACGACTTGTATAAGTAACTGTCGCCTTCCCAGCGGTCTTGAACTGTTGAGCCCCATGGCTCACCGTAAACATAAAATACGATTGGGTATTTTTTGCTTTTATCCATATTAGCTGGGAACATGATGTAGCCATCAAGCTCAACACCATCACGGGCATTAACTTTAAAGAACTCGTGAGTCGGTAATTGTTCAGTCGCTAATTTCTCTTTTAATACTTTGTTCTCAACTAAGGTTTTCACATTACTGTGATCGCTTACTTTGATGATCTCTTTCATTGGTGGAGTGCCAAACTTAGAGAAGGTATGCATCGCCCAAGAGGTATCTTTAGACATGTAATAGCTGTTTGAACCATCAAATGACTCAGGCGTTACGCGCACCGGTTTAGAGCTGCCATCAAGCGAGGTACGGAATAAATAACGCTGGCCTGGATCATCCGGTGATGCAGTAAAGTACATAACGTTTTTATCTTCGTTGAGCGCTAGCATATCAATGATGTCGTACTCGCCCGGTGTTAAATCAACAACCGTTTTACCATCGCGAGATACACGGTATAGATGACGCCAACCATCACGCTCACTGTGCCAAATAAAGAACTTACCGTCTTTTGACCAGTTTGCTTTATAAAACCACTCAATAAAGGCATCGTCTTTATCTTCAAGAATTTTAGTCAGCTGTTGTTTTTGCCAGTCGAATAACCAAACCTTGTTGTGGCTTTGCGGGCGGTTAAGATCTTGGATCATCAAAGATTCACCAGTACCTGCCCAGCTAATTCGTGGGATATAACGATCGCGATTATCGCCACCTAGTTCAGCCCAACGGGTTTTCTTGTCGCTAAGACTAACCACACCCACTTTAACCGCAGAGTTCATCTCGCCGGCTTTTGGATACGGGAATTCTTTCAGGGTAGGGTAGAGATCATCGGTGTTATTGATCATGGTGAAGTATTTCACGCCACTGGTATCAAGCTGCCAATAGGCAATTGATTTGTTGTCTGGACTCCATCGGAAACCATCACGAATGGTAAATTCTTCTTCGTATACCCAGTCAAAATTACCATTAACAATGGTGTCGTTACCGTCAGTGGTTAAAGCAGTCACAGCCTTGCTGCCGACTTTTTCCATGTAGATGTTGTTATCACGCACGTAAGCTACTTTTGAGCTATCTGGTGAGAACTTTGCAAACATCAGCTTTTTCGCTTCGATGTTTTCACCACCTAACTGATACAGCGAATCAGTTTCGAGGTTTAATAGCCAAAAATCACCACGGCTACGTGAGCGCCACACTTGCTCGCCATTGGTAAAAACCATCAGCCATTTACCATCTTTAGACCATTGATAGCTTTCAACAGTGAGTGGCTCTTTCTCACCTTTTGGAATTAATTTTTCGTAGCTAACAAGTACCTTACGACCCGTGCCATCGGCGTTATAAAACACAATATCATTGCCTTTTACGCCGTGCTCGTCGTCTTTAGCTTTATCGTCTTGGCTGTTTTTATCGCTTTCGCGCTCTTCAAGTACCGTATAACCAGTACCATCATCGAGCCACGTAAAATAGGTGCTACGCTCAGCTTTAAAGTCTTTTTCTTTATAAATTTGTTCAAGCGAGAGCGGATTAGCCGTTGCGTTCACTGTTGCTGATGGCGTGCTTACTTGCTCTGTACTTGAGCATGCTTGCAAACCTAAAGCCGCAACCACAGCAAACGCAAGGGTTGATGTTTTTATTAAGTTCATTTTGTTGTTCCTAGGTTTTAACTTACCTAGCGTACCAAAATAAACTTATAAAATCTGAGCCTTTATCGTGTTATCTGGGGGGTTGAACTTAAACTCAATCGTCCCACAAGAACATACTGGCTTGCTTGTTGGCAATACGTAGTTCGTAGATACCACTACAAGGGCGCATCGCCGCACCATAGCAAACATGTAATGGCAATAAGTGCTCTTCACGAGGATGACTAAAACGCGCCGCAGGGGCCATTTGCCATTCTAATAACTTAGCTTGTCGCTGTTGTTCACTCAGCTCAGTATTGCCACATACATCAACTAACCATTGCTCAAAAGCGATATTTTGCGCTTTAATTTCAGCAGTTTCTGGCGTGAAAAATGCGCGCATATTATGAAAAGTAAAGCCAGAACCAATGATCAATAAATTATCGTAATCAAGCTGTTGTAAAGCCTCACCTATCGCTAGGTGTAAGCTTGGCTCAAGGCTTGGATGTAACGACAATTGCACACAAGGTATATCTGCTTCTGGATACATAATCTTCAAAGGCACATACATACCGTGATCAAAGCCACGAGATGAGTTTAATGTGCTATCGATATTAGCCTTTGCCAATGCTTGATGTACTTTTTCGGCAAGGGCTGGTTCGCCAGGGCTTGGGTACTCAATACTGTAGGCAGGCTCAGGAAAACCATAGTAATCATAAATTAGCTCAGGAGCAGCGCTCGAAGTGATGCTAATAGGGTTTGCTTCCCAGTGCGCACTCACCATCAAAATAGCAGACGGCTTTTTAATTTTTGCAGCAATAGACTGCAAACAAGTGACCATATCAGCATGACTTGGATCGCCAAGCAATGGCATAGGACCGCCGCCATGTGAAACAAAGAAAACGCGTGGCTTTTGCATAAATGTGCTCCTTAAATACGCTTATCTCTATAGTGCACGCACAGAGGTACAATAACCAGCCACAAAAACGCACAACTAGGGTGTGAATTTACACACCACTAGTTTGTAAGTACTAACTTAAATGCCAAGCAACGTTCATGGCGGGGACTTGCCCTCTTAAGCCACCTTCTAGAGGCTCTTTGCACAGTAATGTTAGTTGATAAAAAGCATCGTAGTGCTGATGTAGCTCATCGGCGACTACACTAAACGGTGGACCCGAAAACTCACTTTGCTGATACTCAAATACCACCACTAACTGCGTTGCTCTATTGGTTAATTCAAGTAAATGCTGGGTATAGCGAATGCGCATGGGCTTTGGCAGCGCGACTAAAGCGGCACGGTCATAAACCGCGTTGATAGTGCCAAGTTCATTCGCGGTAAGCGCAAAAATATCACCTACCCAAACGGTTAGATTTGCGCCTTGGTAACGTAATAGTTCGCCATGTTGGCTAATTTCGGGTTCTAGCTTTAACTCATCAAATAACTGCTTAATGGCTATCTCACTAAGTTCTGCCCCAACAACACGCATACCTTGCGCTAGCAAATAATGAATGTCGTGAGTTTTTCCGCACAGTGGCACAAAAACAGTATCGCCTTGCTGTAAATTTAAGTTAGTAAAATACTGATCTAGATAACGATTAACGTCTCCCTCGTGAAAACCTATTTCGTTATTTTCCCAACGTTGATGCCAATGCGTTGCGTCCATTAGTTGCTCCTAAAATGTTTCAATAAAAACATGATAACTAATTACAAAAGTGATAAAAATAGCAAGATAAACAAACAATGATTGCATAAATGAGAACATGATTGACGATATCGCTCTATTCATACAGATTGTTAAACAAGGTGGCCTGAGTAGCGCAGCTGAAAGTTTGTCGCTACCTACCGCGACAGTATCAAGACGCTTACAACGACTTGAGCAACGCCTAGGGGAGCAGCTATTAAACCGCTCAGCAAGGCAATGCACGTTAACGCAAGCAGGGGAGGTGTATTTTCAAAGTTATGTTGAATTAATTGAGCAATTTGAACAAACCCATCGCCAGCTTAATGAGCAAAAAGCACAATTGTCAGGAAAGCTTAAAGTTTTAGCACCTCTGAATATTAGTCATGGTTTCTTAAAACCAATGTGGCTCGCATTTACTAAACAGTACCCCGATATTCAACTTGAGCTGCTGCTTAATAATCAACTTGAGGATCTGAGTAAAAGCCAAGCTGATATAGCGATAAGAGTAGGGCCACAGGCAGATTCTATGCTTCATCAAAAAAAGTTAGGCAGTGTTGATACTTTATTTGTAAGCACTAAAGCATACCTTGATTCGGCACCTGCCTTAGAAGAGCCAGCTGATTTAAAACAGCATAGGTTAATTGGCACCACACTAAGAAGTAAATGGCAGTTGACCAATATACAAACGAATGCAACTTATAACCATATGTGCCGATTTGCGAGCACTTTTAACGACACTGGATTTGTAAAATACTTAGTTTGTGATGAGCAAGGTATCGCTTTGTTACCTCGGTTTGAGGTAATAGATGAATTAAAATCTCAGCAACTAGTTCAAGTATTGCCACACTGGCGAGGCGAAAACCGCGATATTTATGCTATTTGGCCAAGCGCACGTTTACTGAGTAAAAAGGCTGCCTGTTTAAAACAGTTTATAACCGACTACATTGCTGAAAAATTATAAAGTCTGCCATTGATACTCCATCTGTTTAGCAGTCAACAAGGCGTGTTCGTAGCTAATAAACTCAGCGACTAACGCTAGGCTCATATCAATGCCAGCAGAAATACCACCTGAGCTGGTAAACTTACCATCAGTGACCCAACGAGTATCTGCAATCACATTGAGATCAGAAAACATAGCAGCCAGCTCAGGTTGATCTTGCCAATGTGTCGTGACATTTTTATCACTTAAAAGCCCCGTTTTAGCAAGCAAAAACGCCCCGGTACAAACACTCGCAATACGCTTGGTGTTAGTGGCTGTGTTTTTTAACCAAGCAATAACCTCTGCTTTTTCTAGCTCTCGTGTATGGTCGCCACCAACCACAACAAGTAGATCTAGCAAAGGGCAGTCAGCAAAGCTGTAATGGGGGTTTACACTATAACCACCGCGGGCAAGTACAGGCCTATCATTTTCAGCAATTAAACTCAATTGCCAGTCATTATCCGCTAGACGCTTGGCAGTACTAAATACCTCAAATGGGCCTGAGAAATCGAGTACTTCAGCATCATCATAAATGTAAATTCCAATATTCATACAATTGTTCCTAATAACTGGATTTATTTCTCAAGCAAAAAATCGTACTATGCGATTTTCGCAGTCCGTTAATAACATATTATTAAACTGAGCGCGGTATAGAAACAAAACTTTAAGGCATTGTTAATGCGTTTATTATTATTACTGACAGTATTGCTTGTTGGCTGTAAAACAACAGAGCATGCAGTGAATGAAATCAGTGAGATATCGCCGGGCACAATTTACTACAAAGGCGAAACTTCCAAAAAAAGTGTCGAAGAGTTTGAAAAACTATTAGTTAGTAGCCGTAACCAAATAGATACCTTAGTGATCAATAGTGAAGGCGGCGACGTTATGGCCGGCCTACATTTAGGTGGCTTAGTGCATGAGTATCAACTCAATGTTGTGGTACGCGAGCTTTGTGCATCGTCTTGCGCTAATTATGTACTTACCGCTAGTCCACATGTGCTTGTTGAAGAGCAAGCCGTTATAGGCTGGCATGGCGGCTCATTACAGCCACTATACGTGCCTATGGAACAGCCTCCTGAAGTTGCTAGCTATATTGCAAAATGGCAAACCGCAGAGCGACAATTTTTCGATATCATCAATGTTGAACAAGCCGTTACTATCATAGGGATGATGCCAGGTATTACCGAGAAACGTGATTCAGCTATGTATAGTTATGATGCCCAAACTCTAAAACGTTTAGGGTTACATATAGAGTTTGCAGGTGCGCAAACGGGGATGTCAGCAAGTGGTGAAAAAGTAGCGCAAGTATTCGAACTTGAGGAGTCTGTTCTTAACCACTTTTTAATGCTCAACGATATTGTTTCAGCAGAACTAATTAACTAATACCGATCTGCTTAATTAAGCGAATTGGTATAACAAAAAAGCCAACATCATGTTGGCTTTTTTTTATCTCATTTAATCTAACTCTAATTGGGCTTTTTCAACACTTTCCGCGGGTAATTCTTTTTGAACAGAAACCCCTAATTCTTTGAACTCAGAGGCTTGCTTAATTAAGTTTCCTTTACCACGGTACAGCTGAGAAAACGCTTTATCGTAGCTTTCTTTGGCGCGGTCTAATTGCTTACCAACCCCTTCCATACTGGTTAGGAAACCATTGAGCTTGTTGTAAAAACGCTCTGCTCGGGCGGCTAGCTCTTTTGAGTATTTAGTTTGCTCTTCAAAACGCCAAAGTTGTTTTACGATGTTCAAACTGGTTAATAACGTCGTTGGTGTTGCAACTAAAATGTTTTTTTCGATTGCTTGCTGATAAATATCACTTTGGTATTTAAGTGCTTCAACAAAAGCCGACTCTATCGGTACAAACATGATCACCACTTCAGGTGAGTTAATACCGGGTAGCCTATCGTAGGCTTTGCTTGCTAACTCGTTAATACGTGATTGCACCGCCGCTACATGCTCTTTAAGCGCTTGCTGTGCTTCAAGCTCGGTATCGGCGTTTACATAGCGTGTATACGCGTTTAAAGAGGTTTTAGCATCAATAACTAAATGGCGTTGCTGGGGTAAATACACCACAACATCTGGGCGTAGACGACCATCTTCAGTGTTAAACGACACTTCACGTTGATAATCTACACCTGCACGCAGCCCAGCGCTGTCGAGTACATTTTCAAGCATTAACTCTCCCCAATTACCTTGGGTTTTCTTTTGTCCTTGTAGTGCTGTACTCAGCCTATCTGCTTGCTCAGTAATAGCTTGGCTTTTAGCCTGTAAATGCAATAACTCTGTTTTTAGCGCAGCACGTTGTTTAAGATCTTCAACGTGGATCAATTCCATCTTATCGCGGAAGCCTTTTAGCTCACCTTGAACCGGTTTTAATAGTTGTTCGATGCTTTCTTGGTTTAGAGTTTTAAAACGCTGAGACTTCTCTTCAAGGATTTGGTTAGCGAGGTTTTCAAACTCTTTTTTGAGTTGCTCTTTGCTCTCTTTGATATGACTAAGCTGCTCTTTAAAGTGCAGCTCTTTTTGCTCTATCGTGCTGCGTAAGGTACTTAATTCAACATCTCGCTGATTAAGAGCCGCTTTAGTCTCAGTGAGTTCGGCTTCAACTCTACGCCAAAATTGGTTGTATTGTTGCGCTTGTTTTTCTTGTTCTACAAAACGGGTTTTAAAATGTTGCGATTCATCACGCTGTTCAGCGTAATCTTGCTGTAACTGTGAAAGCGAAAGTTGGCTTTCTTGCAGTTGCAGCTGCTTTTGCTCTAAATTGCTTTGCTGGATTTGATAGCTATTTTGCAGCTCGGTTAACTGATTTTTTAAGCGACTTTTTTGCAAGGCAAAAATAACACCACTTGCAACTGCACCTACAGCACCACCAAGTACCACACTTTGCCAATTAATCTGTGCAATTAGCTCTGTAATCATAACGAAAACTCAATAACTTGAAGACACATCATCATAACGAATTAGTACTCGGCAGAGTAGGGGAGCAGGCATAAAAAAAGCCAGCTCAAGGTGAGCTGGCTCTAACATTACTAAAATTTAGTAACCAAATGGGAAATCAACATAATGCTTATGTAAACTGCAATTTAACAACAAGCATAATAATAGACGCCCTAAAATTTGATTAGTTCAAAAAAACTTTCAAAAAATTTAATTTTTTATCAAAGCAAGCATTTGATCTTCATCAAACTGAGTAAAACTCATTGATTTTTCGGTAAATAATGCATCGACAAGGGCTTGCTTATGCTGCTGCATTTTAAATACTTTTTGTTCAATTGAGTTGGCCATAATTAATTTATAAACAAACACAGGGTTAGTTTGGCCAATTCGATAGGCTCTATCTGTTGCTTGTTTTTCTACGGCAGGGTTCCACCAAGGATCAAAGTGAATCACTGTATCGGCCTGAGTTAAGTTCAAACCGGTTCCTCCGGCCTTTAAACTAATTAAGAATACAGAGGTATCACCCTGGGTAAACTCAGCAATTACTTTATCGCGATGGCGCGTTTGACCTGTGAGCATACTAAAGCTGATACCCAATTCATTTAATCGTTCAGCAATGACATCAAGCGCCATGGTAAATTGACTAAATATAATCACCTTACGACCTTCACTGAGCATAATTGGTAAATGCTTAGACAACCAATCAAGCTTGGCGCTGCCAGCTTGAGAGCTTGGATCAATCAGTTTTGGATGACAACAAATCTGCCGTAATTTTAATAACGCATCTAAAAACGCAAGTTTACTCTTTTGCACGCCTTGCTGAGCAAATAAATCGACAAGCTTTTGCTCTAGAGATTCTGTAATTCCTGTATAGAGTTCTTTTTGTTTTGCCTCAAACTCAAACTCTTTAATTAGCTCAGTTTTTTCTGGTAGCTCTTGAGTAACCTGTGCTTTAGTGCGGCGTAAGATGAATGGCATGATCAAAGACTTCAATTCATCAGCACGCTGTACATCATTATCACGCTCAATCGGCGTCTGGAAATAATCTTTGTAATGAGCTTGTGAGCCAAGTAAAGAAGGCATGGCAAAATCAAGTAAGGACTTAAGCTCAAAGAGGTTGTTTTCGATAGGTGTGCCACTTAAACATAACTTAAAGTCAGCATTAAGCCGTTTAACTAAGCGCGAAACCTGCGCAGCATCATTTTTAATGTATTGCGCTTCATCAAGAATAATATTTTCAAAATACAGCGGTGAATAAAAAGCGATATCACGTTTAAGTAAAGGGTAGGTCGTTAAAATACAATCTGCCTGTGATAACTGCTGCAATTGCTCGCTGCGAGCAGCACCAAACACGGTAGTAATTTTAAGATGGCTGGCAAACTTATTAATTTCACTTTGCCAGTTTCCAACCAAACTGGTAGGGCAAATAATTAAAGTTGGCCCTGCCTGAGGTAATTGCTTTGCGTTTGCCAAAAAGGCAATAACTTGAAGGGTTTTGCCTAGCCCCATGTCATCAGCTAAAATCCCACCTAGTTGGTGTCGTTTTAAAAAGTTGAGCCAATCAACACCGTGTTGCTGATATTCTCTTAACTGCACTCCCTTGTTTAATCCTTGAATATCGGACTTTTTAATTAACTGTTGCGAATGACTTAATTCCGCTAAATAGGCATCAAGCGTATCATCAACAATATTCACTTTAATGGCTGTCTGCTCTATTAATTGTGGTAAAAATGACAGCGGCATTAAAATTTCATCACGTGTTTTTATGTGTTCAAAACGTTCACGGTATTCATTTAGTTGCGCTATGGCAGCTTTATTAATAACAGCGAAACGCTTGCCTACATTAAAATAGAAGAACTGCTCACTTTGCCTGTTAAGCGATTGAAAGTTTTTATCATCAGTAGTGAAAAGCTGCTGCGTCTTAACACCAGAGATCACTATTTTACTAACTATTTGGTGACCTTTGCCGCGCTGTACTTGAAGTGAAAGTTGCTTTAAAGCTTTACCTACATTTAGATCGTCGTTAATTTTCCAACAGCGTTTTGACAAGTTTGGAATAATTTCAAACTTTAACCAGTGTTCATGTATAACTGATTGTTTATTAAATATAAAATCAGTTTGTAAAGCCCCTTTACAAAGCTCAAAACCAAGGTTAATTAATTCATTTACAACGGTATTCTCGAATGATTGATTAATTATCTCTGCTGGAGCTTGGCTTAAATCATACAAAGAACGTTGGTAATTAAACTTAAGTGATAACCGAATAGTTCCTTCATCATTATTTAAGCTAATGACTGGAAAAACACTACGCGCATTACAAATTTTATTCTCTTTGTACGCATGAGGGATTACCCCTTCACCAAAATTATCACTGAGCTGCTGATAGACTCGATCAAAGTTTTCACTATGTATTGCAGGCATATTTGCTAGTAAGGCAATTTCATCAGCAGTTAAAGGTGTTCTGATGCGACCGACTTTTAGCTTATCAGGGTCAAGGTAAGTAGGCGGTGTTGTTTTTAATAATAACCAATTATCTTGACCTGCGAGTGTCATGCTCAATGAGGTTAGATCTTTATTTTGTTTCCAATCAAACTCTAGAGCTTGCATGGTATCTGCTTTAATAGCTTGGCGAGAACGACCTAAAAATAAACGCTGTGTGGCAATAAGTTGTTGCAAGGCCGCAAAACCCCATTGACCTTTAAGCTCTAACTTACCAAGGGCATTTTGCGAACGGATCCAACTATAAAGTCGAAAGTCAGACTCTAGTAAATCTGTTGGTGTAACAAAGCTATTTAATTGTTGTTCAGTAAGATTGCGGCCAAGGGTATAATTATGCTCGGGATCGAAATTAGCTATTTTAGGCGTTAATGTTACAACCGATTTTTCAACATCTAAAACAAAAAGTAGAACTTGTTTGGCTGTATCATTCGATGCTTGCTTTAATGTTTTAAGCTCACTAAACCAATCATTAATAATATAATCTTCGCCATAGTTGCCTGAATGTTCAATTTTTAACTTAAGTAAAACTGCAGCGATGTGGCGGCATTTTGTTTTTGAACCACATGTACAGTGTGAATCAACCGAAAAACCAGTTGGTAATTTACTGATCTCAATATGCTGGGTAAATGTATTTCCTTCATTACCAAACATAGATGCATCAATAACACTAAAATCACTATTGTGTTCTAACCAGTTGATTTGACCGTTCTGATGATACTCTTTAGCTTTACTTAACACATGCGGCTTAAATAGCTGTTTGATGAATCGTTCAGAAAGAGGAAACTGGGTTTCTTGCTCTTGTTTGATTTCCTCAAAGATAGCTAATAAGTCATTTTTGGATAAGTTAGCAGACATAAAGTTTTTGGCAGTAAAAACAAAAAATAATTCTGCCAGTATATGATCTATCGGCGATGAGCTAAAGCACTAATAAGCCATTTTGGACTGGTTGGAGCTGATAAGTTGGTAAAAAAGTGTTTTATAAAACAGCAATTCGATTTAAAACACAAAAAGCTGATTTAACAAACAGCAATCGCACAAGTTATGAACAACTTATAAACAACGAAGGGGCTTTACAGATCACTTTTTTACTAAGATATGTAAGGAAAACCAAAAAAGAGCTGTAAAGGGGTTATAAGTTAGTAAAATAGTGATCTGAGAGGGTAGGATCTTATGATTATTGCCAAATGAGATCATTATTTTACTAACTAAATAGGAGAACAGATCACGCTTTTACTAACATAAAAAGCGTGATAGATCGTTATTTTACTAACTAATTAAAGCTATTTAATAGCTTTGTTAATTGCTCTAAGCGTTTGTCAGTCATAACTTTATTATCTATTTTCACAGATAGATCACCGCTTTTAATATTGCGCTGTACAACAACAAATTCACTATCAAGTATTGCTTCACGGCGACTGGCCGATACTGGCTCTGCCGTTAAACGTTTAGTGATAGCTAAAGCGCGTTTGTCATCGCTGCTAATAGTCGCAAGCTCAGCATCAGAACTGATTTCGTCAACAAGCTGAGTAAACGCTTGCTCGTCTCGCTCTTTAGCTGCTATGAGCTTTTTAGCGACCTCACGACCTACGTGATTTGCAGTAGGGTAAAGGCTTAAAACTGTTGCTGGAAGATTCTCATAAGCTTTGATTGCATCAGCAATTGCAGTGTGAGACACGCCTTCAATAGCAGCAATTTCACGATAAGAGCCTTTTTTACCTTCAGCAATAAGCTCATCACGGGTCTGTTGATATGCTTGACCAAGCTCCCATAAACTCGGGGCAATGTATTGATCTGAAGAAACGGCAAGAATTTTTGCATCTTGATCTGTAAAGTCTGCAGAGCTTAATACTAAGTAATCAGAATTACTTAAAATACAGGCTTTACGACGACGTGAGCCTGCTAATACAAGCATTTCGTCACCTTTATCCCAACATAGGGCAGGGTGCTGGTTACGGCCGTCTTCAGCAATTGCAGGCAGAATATCGGCAACTGACTTTTCGTTTAGAAGTGATTGTACTCGGCGGTTTTTACCATATACCTTTGTTTTAGCTTCAATTTCAGAGCTAGGGATCACTTTACATACCAACGTAATTTGACGGGTAGGATCACTAGGAGCAGGCATACTGATAACATCACCGGCAGATGCTTTTTCAAGCAATGCATCTAAACTGCTACTTTCAATAGAGGTTGAAAAAGGATCTAAGCTGGTATCATTTTTACGTTTTTTAGCCATCTTTATTATTAACCTTACTTAGCTGTATTTAGTGTTGATTGAGTTGATTGCCAGTTAGATCTGATCAACATTTCAAGTTCATCAACCACATCTTTGATATTTTCTTGAGCACGTAATAGTGACTCGCGACTTGCTAAGCTGTCAGAAGTCTTTTGATCAAAAATGGTATTAAATGATGATGAGCTGGCTGTTATAGCAGAACTATGATTTATAGGGTAACTCATTACTTGACGACCGAACGCACTACGTACATCTTTTACGATATCACGCTGTGAGTGATTGCCTTTCACATAGTTAGTAACTAAGAACTGCATAAAATCCCATCCCTCGTGACCAAGGGCTGCAACTGTATGGTATATCTCACCTAATCGTTTTAAATATTTATTGTTGGCATCAAAGTCTACTGCTTCTGGATGAACAGGAATAAGCATTGATGTAGAAGCCATTAATGCATTATAAAACATAAAGTTAAGAGAAGGAGCTGTGTCAATTAGAATGATATCAAATTGATCTTTTACCGGCTCAATAACTTTCTCTAATAACTTGTGGTAATGACGTGTTTTATCGTAGCTTGAGCTGTCTTTTAGTAAAGTAGCCGTTTCATGCTCAAAATAAAAATCATCCATACCTGAAGGTAAGATACGGATATTAGGAATATGAGTAGGTAGAAATGCACTTGTTACTAATTCATCCCAGGTTTCATTATCTTCAAGTTCAATACAATCACGCATTAAGTCACCTACAGTGATTGGATCTGGTTCACTTGGTGGGAAAAAGCTTGAAGATGAACCTTGTGGGTCAAGGTCAATGATACCAATGCGATAACGTTTAATATTGGTGGTAGCCAGAGCTGCGGCTATATTAACCATACTAGTTGTTTTACCACATCCACCCTTTAGTGAATTAATAACAATAACTTGTAATTTATCATCTAGAGTTCGGTGATCTGGCTTGATATCCATGATATCTGCCATAGCAAAAATATTGACTAACGTATAAGCATAATGACCATTTGCGCCACGTTTGATATTCAATTCATCAAAGTCACCATTGTCATGGCGTCTTTTAAGGGTGCGATTATTACAACCTAGTAGATCAGCAGCGGCTTTTTGAGTGTAAGTGCGAAGTTCTTTTTCTTCAGACTTAAGATGGGCACGGTAATGTTGAATACGTCCTTCTAGCGATTTTTCAGCAACTTCTGCTGTCGCTTTTAGTAACCTATAAGTGGCTAGCGCATTATTATTGATAGACATACTTTCTTCCTCAAAGTTATGCTTTAAGTATAATGTCCATTCAAATTGCTGTAAACAAGTATTTAAGGCGACATGCCTTTTATTAATAAGACATTTAATAAAAATTTGTAACTTTACTTATGCTAAGTATAAATAAGTAAGTTTAATATCGGTTAAATATATAGGTATATAAGGTTAAGATGCTAAAATAGTGTAATATCTAGCTGATTTAATTGAATATTTCATAAAATAGCAGATCATAGTTTTACTTGGTTAAGATCAGATCTCTTATTACTCACAGATCAGCTTATTACTAAGTAAAAAATGGGCTTTTTAGTTATGCACAGCTTAATCACTAAATTACTCACAATTATGTCTGTGTAGATCAAAATTTTACTAACTAAATTAGAAAGTTATACACTGGTACCCAGGTAAATTTAAGCATTTAGTTAGTACGGATCTGATCTATAGTTGGTACAGATCAGATCTATGCTAACTTAAACTTGGTTTATCCACATGCGATTTAAAAAATAGAGATTTATGTCGTGTAAATAAGCCTTAAAAAGTAGATTCACCGGACATAAATTGAACTGAGTTAGTAAAATCGCCACCTATGAACTATAACTTAGTAAAAATCTGATCTGAAAATTAGCAATTACGAGAGAGTTAGTATAAATCTGATCCTAAGAAATTAATTGAGATCGGATCAAGTTTTTACTAACTTAAACATTTAACTTTTTAAGTTTTATGTGTTGTTATTAACTGTCGAAGAAAAATTGGAAATAAGAACAATGAGCCGAAAGGTCAACATCTCGGTAGATAACTTACCCGACACATTACGCGGGCAGATCCACGGGGTGGAAAGTGCAATAGATAATGAAAGTCTAGCACTATTTACAGACAACAAAGATGTGCGCGTTTCAATTGAAAATGCTGCTCATGGTTTGAGAGCTTACTCAAATACATTTAATCATTATGATTTATGGGGACGTTTTGTCCGTTCTGGTCATAAAAAGCTTCCGGTTGAAGAAGCACCAAAGAAAACAATCGTTACACGCAGAATCTCTGAAAAAGTAGACGGCATTCTTTATGATGGCGAAATAAAAATTACACCTGCGGTAGTAAGCACTCGTAAAGATGGTGAAGATGTTGAATATCTTGTTTGGCCATCTGACCGAGAAGAAAAAGTCGAGCGAGCTCTGATCCGTTTAGCTTCTAAAGGTAAAATTGTAAAAATTAATTTTAAATCGGGTATTCAATACGCGGTTGTTTTTTCAATGAATGAATTGGCGCAAGAGCTGAAAGCTGTTGGCCAGTCGATGCCATATCCTCAAATTAAAGAATCTTTAGAAGCATTACAAGGTTCTAAACTTTCATTTAGATATTCAGCAACCGACACCCGCAATTCTGATATTGATGATTCATTTTACGAATCGAATATGAACTTTTTATCGTCACTGCACTTTAGTGGCAAGAAAGGTCAAGGTGGTAACGTAAAATGTGTTGCATGTTTAAATGCGTTCGTACATAACATGATCGATAATCTTGAATATAAAGGTTATTACTTTAATAGTGCACAAGAATTAAAGCGTGGTTTATCACGTTGGATGATGCTGCGTTTGTATCATTTATGGCGTTATGCTGCACCGGGTAAAACCTACCATTTTCGACTTTTATCAATTATGGAAAAGTACGGATCAATCTACTCGACAGATGAAATAACAGAAAACAAATTGAAAGCATTGCGTCGTGATATGACGACAACAATGAAAGATTTGATCGAGAAAGGTGCAATTTCAGAATATAACATTACCAACGTTAAAGATGATAAAACAGGTAATATTATTGATTACACTTACGAGATGCATCCGTCTGACCAATTTTGTGATGAGATTCTTACACTAAATAAGCATAATAAACGAATCGAAATACAAGGTGGCAAACGCATTGTTGAGAATGCAGTTTTAATTGATGAAGATAAAATTGAAGAAATAGTTGAAGACTAATTTCTTTAATACTACTAACTACAAACAAAAGGCCACATAAGTGGCCTTTTTAACATAATCAATCTGTTACTTGTTCTAAGTAAAGTCTATCTACTAAGAAATCATATTCTCTTTTACGAGGATGGCTTTGTGGTTTTTGATAATCAGATAACGTACCAAGTTTTACATCTGGTTCAGGGTTTATCAATATAAATGGTAAAGCAGCGCTAACATGATATCTGTTCTGAGCAGTGTATCTCACATTAACTTGTGGGCTTACCCTTGTTGGTCTACGAATTCGTAATTTCTCTTTATCACCTAAACTTGCAACACGACTTTGTTCTTGTGCAACAAGTGCTTGCCAAGAATGTTGATCGATCATTCTTGGATTTGAATAACTTGCAGACTTTTCTAACATAGCGAGTGCCATTTTTTTCGTTAGTGTTTTAGTTGCATGTTTGTGCATCCAAGTAAAACGAACAGAGTAGGGTGACTCTGTTTCATAGTGAATTTTACGATAGGCAGCTAAAGTAATTAAGTTTGGCACAGCATTATGAACAGCTTCAAAGCGTGCATCGTTATTATCGATAGCCAACACACAATTTTTAAAATCAGCTTTGGCTTTGTTTATTTGATTGATTCTGGCGGTAATATTTTGTTTATCAACATCTTTAAGCACTAATAAGCCAGGATGCCTTTTAAGTACTCGACTACTTAAGCCCGTCTTTTTATAAAAATCACCAAACGAATTAATGATTTGTTTTTGTGCATCAGCACCTTCAACTTTTATGACAGGTATTGCCGAAGGGACTTTTTTCTCATCGTTTATATCAATATCAGGTAATTGATAATATGACGCTTTATGAAAATCAAGCTGTTTTAATTCATCACAAAATAGGTGGGTTAACTCATTAACTAAATCAAACTGACTGCGAATTTCAAGTTTAGTACTCATAGGAACACATCTTACATATAGATTCCCTAAGTTTAACCTTATCACTTGACCTTTTAAATATTTATTTCACTCAGACGTTGACCTTACATTCTCCTTTAGTAAAGTATGATGTGTTCCTTATTTGTAGTGCTTAGCATGTATTTTTATTATTTCAACTTAGTGATAAAAAAGTGTTTTTAACTAGCGTAAAGCTGAGGTTACACTAGTGCTATCTAATAGTAAGATGTGTTCTTATATATTCTGTAATAGAAGTTCGCTATACACAGCAGGTAACTTACTGTTCTATAGTGTTTAAATCGTTATTTTTTAATTATTCATAGCTAAAGTATTTATCAAATAACTAAATAATTACAAATAGCTGAATATTGTCCTTGAACTTAGTACCTGCAATAAGTTAGTTTTCGTTAACGGTCTATGTTAGGAATGAGGAAAGAACATGCAATCGTGGAACCCAGACAGCTGGAGAAAACTGCCGATACTTCAGCAGCCAGAGTACCCAGATCAAGAAGCCCTAAAATCAGTTGAGGGGCAATTAAAAAGTGCACCACCTTTAGTTTTTGCTGAAGAGACGCGTAGCTTATATAAACAACTAGAAGCTGTATGTGAGGGCAGAGCCTTCTTATTACAAGGTGGTGATTGTGCGGAGTCATTCAGTGACTTTAACGCAGCGAATATCCGCGACACTTTTAAAACACTTTTACAAATGGCCGTCGTTTTAACTTATGGTGGTAAATGCCCTGTTGTTAAAATTGCACGTATGGCTGGTCAGTATGCTAAGCCACGCTCATCAGATTACGAAACGATTGACGGTGTTTCATTGCCTTCATACCGTGGTGATATCATCAATAACTTTGAATTTACAGAGCAAGCGCGTATTCCAGATCCACAGCGCTTAATGACGGCGTACCATCACAGTGCAGCAACGTTAAATTTATTACGTGCATTTGCCCAAGGTGGATTAGCTGATTTACATCAAGTAAACCGTTGGAACATGGGTTTTGTTGCTGCAAATCCACTTAAAGAGAAATACCAACAGTTAGCAGACAGAATTCAAGATGCCCTTGAATTTATGGAAGTGTGCGGTATCGACTCAACAGTTGCACCAAGCTTAAAAGAAACAGACTTATTTACATCACACGAAGCATTATTATTAGGCTACGAAGAAGCATTAACACGTCGTGACCATCTATCAGGTGACTGGTACGATTGTTCTGCACACTTTGTTTGGATTGGTGAGCGTACACGTCAGTTAGATCACGCACATATCGAGTTCTTTAAAGGTATTAAAAACCCAATCGGTGTGAAAGTTGGCCCTGGTATGGACCCAGACGAGCTAATTAAACTTATAGATGCCGTTAACCCAGATAACATTCCTGGGCGCTTAACATTAATTACCAGAATGGGTGCTGATGTACTTCCAGAGAAACTGCCGGCACTGGTACGCAAAGTACAACAAGAAGGCCGTAAAGTAATTTGGAGCTCTGATCCAATGCATGGTAATACAGAAAAAGCGAGCTCAGGCTACAAAACAAGAAGCTTTAATAATATCCTTCGTGAAATTAGCCAGTTCTTCGCAGTTCATAAAGCTGAGGGTTCATACCCAGGCGGTGTTCACCTTGAAATGACTGGCCAACACGTAACTGAATGTACCGGTGGTGCGTATGGTTTATCTGATGAAGACTTAGCACAACGTTATCGCACACAGTGCGACCCGCGTTTAAATGCTGACCAAGTATTAGAACTTGGTTTCTTAGTCGCAGATTTATTAAAAGACGCACGTAAGTAACTTATAAGTTATACAAAAAAGGCTGCTATTTGCAGCCTTTTTTAATGTCCGATACTAAAGAAAGTTAGTACTTACGTCTTTCAAGACCTGTATCAGATATAATCTTTGCAGATATTTCTTCAACCGAATGATGTGTTGAATTTAAATATTGAATCTTTTGTTTTTTATAAAGCATTTCTACTTCACGAACTTCAATTCGACACTGTTTTAAAGACGCATATTTAGAGTTCGCCATACGACGTTGGCGAATATCAGCAAGGCGAACAGGATCAATTGTTAAACCAAATAGCTTATGTTTGTAGGCCTTTAAACATTCAGGAAGGGTGCCACGCTCTAAATCATCTTCTGTAAGTGGATAGTTGGCTGCTTTTATGCCGTACTGCAAAGCTAGATATAAACTAGTCGGTGTTTTACCACTTCGGCTAACGCCGACAAGAATAATGTCTGCCTCAGAATAATTTTTTATATTAGCGCCATCATCATTGGTCAACGCATAGTTCACCGCATCAATTCTAAAGTCATAGCTTTTCTCATGCATTGAATGTGTTCTATGTACTTTTGGTACAGGGGCAACATTGAGTTCTTGAGCGATTTTATCACTGTATTGCGATAAAAAGTCATAACATACCGCACATGACGATTTTATAATTTCACTTAATTCATGGTTCACAAAAGTGAAAAATACCAAAGGTTGCTCACCATCTCGTTGAGCTGTTGAGTTAATTAAGTTCCTAACTTCGTTTGCTTTTTTTTCTGTTTCAACAAAAGGAATTGTTTTGTGATTAAACTCCACAGGAAACATAGATAAGGTCGCATGACCAAAGACTTCGGAGGTGATAGCTGTTCCATCAGAGATATAAAATGCAGTTCTCATATTTAACCTTTTTATTACCTTTATCTGCAAAATAGGGGCTTCACGGTTTACGTGAGGTCTGTTGCCAGTGTAGAATGACTACGACCTTTTTAGAAGGTTTTCTTTCTTAACTCTCACAGTTAGTACTACAATTTGTTTATGGAGAAAGATCCGTGCAAGAATACGTTCTCTGGTATCAAGAGCTTGGTATGCAAGATGTTCCACGTGTTGGCGGTAAAAACGCTTCACTGGGTGAAATGATCTCAAACCTAGCTAACGCTGGTGTTCAAGTGCCAGGTGGTTTCGCTACAACCGCTGATGCATTCAATGAGTTTCTAGAGCAATCTGGTTTAAACTCAAAAATCCACGATATTTTAGACACATTGGATGTGGATGATGTAAATACACTCGCTAAAGTCGGTGCCGAAATCCGCCAATGGATTATCGACACACCATTCCAACCTAACCTAGACCAAGCCATTCGCGACGCATACAGCCAATTACATGGCGACGCATCTCAAGATGTATCATTTGCAGTTCGCTCATCTGCAACAGCAGAAGACATGCCAGACGCTTCATTTGCAGGACAACAAGAAACGTTTTTAAACGTACGTGGTATTGATTCAGTTATGACTGCAATCAAACACGTGTTTGCCTCACTATTTAATGACCGCGCTATTTCTTACCGTGTTCACCAAGGTTATGATCACCGTGGTGTTGCATTATCAGCTGGTATCCAACGCATGGTTCGTTCAGATAAAGCAGCTTCAGGTGTTATGTTCAGTATTGATACTGAATCTGGCTTTGAAGATGTAGTATTTGTAACGTCAAGCTATGGTCTTGGGGAAATGGTTGTACAGGGTGCTGTAAACCCAGATGAATTCTATGTTCACAAACCAACACTTGCTAACGGTAAACCTGCTGTAGTTCGCCGTAACATTGGTTCTAAAGCAATCCAAATGATTTACTCTGCAGATGAATCACACGGTAAGCAAGTTGAAATTGTTGATGTAGATTCTGCACTATCAAACAAATTCTCAATCACAGATGCTGAAGTTCAAGAACTTGCAAAGCAAGCTGTGATCATTGAAAAACACTACGGTCGTCCAATGGACATCGAGTGGGCAAAAGATGGTAACGACGGTAAGCTTTATATTGTTCAAGCACGTCCAGAAACTGTTCGTTCAAATGAAGACGCAAACGTAATGGAACGTTTCCAACTAAACGGCACAGGTGCTGTTGTAGTTGAAGGCCGTGCTATTGGTCACAAAATTGGTTCAGGTACTGTTCGTGTACTTAATTCAATTGACGAAATGGACAAAGTACAACAAGGTGACATCCTAGTTACTGACATGACTGACCCAGATTGGGAGCCAATCATGAAACGTGCCGCTGCGATTGTAACAAACCGTGGTGGCCGTACTTGTCACGCTGCAATCATTGCTCGTGAACTTGGTATTCCTGCAGTTGTTGGTTGTGGTAATGCAACTGATTTAATTAAAGCAGGTCAGGATGTAACAGTATCGTGTGCCGAAGGTGACACAGGTTATATCTACGAAGGTATTTTAGATTACGAAGTACTTACTTCACGTGTTGATGAAATGCCAGAATTACCAATGAAAATTATGATGAACGTGGGTAACCCAGATCGTGCATTCGACTTCGCGCGTTTACCACATGCTGGCGTTGGTCTTGCTCGTGTAGAATTCGTAATCAACCGTATGATCGGTGTTCATCCTAAAGCACTTCTTAACTTTGATGCGCAATCTGATGAGCTTAAAGCTGAAATTTCAGAAATGATGGCAGGTTATGAATCGCCAGTTGAATTCTATATTTCTAAGCTTGTTGAAGGTATTGCAACACTAGGTTGTGCATTTGCACCTGAGCGTGTAATCGTTCGTATGTCTGACTTTAAGTCTAACGAATATGCAAACCTTGTTGGCGGCCAGCAATATGAGCCGGAAGAAGAAAACCCAATGATTGGTTTCCGTGGTGCAGCGCGTTATATCTCTGAAGATTTCCGTGACTGTTTCGCGTTAGAGTGTGAAGCAATTAAACGTGTTCGCAACGAAATGGGTATGACTAACATCGAAATCATGATCCCATTTGTACGTACACTTGAAGAAGGTAAACGCGTTATTGAATTACTTGAAGAGCACGGCCTAAAACGTGGCGAAAATGGTCTTAAAGTAATCATGATGTGTGAATTACCATCAAACGCTTTACTAGCAGATGAGTTCTTAGAGTATTTCGATGGTTTCTCTATCGGTTCAAACGACTTAACTCAGTTAACATTAGGTCTTGACCGTGATTCAGGTTTAATTGCACATCTATTTGATGAGCGTAACCCTGCAATCAAGAAACTATTATCAATGGCTATTCAAACAGCTAAAGCAAAAGGCAAATACGTAGGTATTTGTGGCCAGGGTCCTTCAGATCATGAAGACTTTGCAGCTTGGTTAGTTGAGCAGGGCATTGATTCTGTTTCTCTAAACCCAGATACAGTATTAGAAACTTGGTTATATCTTGCTAAAAAATTAGCCGACTAAGTACTTTATTTAGCTAAAATAAAGAACCTAATATAAAAAATGCCAGCAATTAGCTGGCATTTTTGTTACTTCGAAGGACAACACGCCCTTTAAATCAGCGAGCAAGTTTTTTATCAATATAAGCACATGACCTAGTGAGTGCCTTTTGACACAAGGTTAAATAATCACGCGCTTTAGGGTAATAAAATGATAAACAAAAAAGCCCTGCAATAAAAAAAATAAGCGAAGGTCCAGGTACAACAATAAAAACTAAGCCCAGTAGTAAACTTAGTAAACCCAAACTGATTAATGCAATTTTCTTCATATCCATATCTCTTTGATGCTTTTATAAACAGTATAAAAGTAATGCTTTCAAAATCGATAAAAAGAGTGTTACAAACTGTAAAATCTTCAATTTAACTTAGCTACTAGCATGATATAATTTGCAAAATGTCTTAATTTGTCACCGTCATGATAGCAACAATAAGTCAACAACAAGTCGCATCTGAATTAGTCGCTAATTATTTAGAAACGATTAAAAAGCAAGGTTTTAACGGCGATACTGATGCAAGTTTCTCAACGCGTTTGAGCTTATCGACCGATAACAGCGTGTATCAACAAGTACCGCAGGGTGTTATCTTTCCAAAGTCAGCGAAAGATATACAACTGGCTATGCAAATTGCCTCTCGTGATCCTTTTTTATCACTGACTTTTGGCCCGCGTGGCGGTGGTACAGGTACCAATGGTCAATCACTAACTCCTGGCATTGTTGTTGATTTATCACGATACATGCGTGAAATATTAGAAATCAATGTCGAAGAAAACTGGGTTAGAGTACAAACAGGTGTAATAAAAGATCAACTAAACGACTTTTTACGACCTTATGGTTTTTTCTTTGCGCCCGATTTATCTACTAGTAACCGCGCAACAATCGGCGGAATGATAAATACAGATGCATCAGGTCAGGGCTCTTTGGTTTATGGCAAGACCAGTGATCATGTTTTAGGTCTTACAACTTATCTTGTTGATGGCACTGAAATGTCAACAACCCCCATGCCTATAGAAAAAGCTAAAGTAATTGCAGAACAAAACACCACGGTAGGTAAATTATATAAAACAGTTATCGATATTGGCCTTGATAATCGAGACGCAATTTTAGAAAAATTTCCGCGCTTAAATCGCTTTTTAACCGGTTATGATTTAGAACATATTTTTTCTGATGATTTACAGACCTTTGATATGAGCCGATTAATTACTGGTTCTGAAGGTTCGTTAGGTATAGTTACCGAAGCAAAATTAAACATTACGCCAATTGCTGAATTTAAGACATTAATCAACATTAAATACGATAGCTTTGATTCTGCTCTTCGTCATTCGCCATTCTTAGTCGCAGCAAATGCGACTTCTGTAGAAACAGTCGATAGCAAAGTACTTAATCTTGCTCGAGAAGATATTATTTGGCATTCAGTATCGGACTTAATAACCGATGTTGAAAACAAAGATATGCAAGGCCTCAACATGGTTGAGTTCAATGCGGTTTCACCAGAAGATATTAAAGATAAAGTTGAGTCCCTATGTAGGTTACTTGATAAATGTGTCGAAGAGCAAACTAATGGGGTGATCGGTTATCAGTTAACCAATGATAAAGCTGATATTTTAAAAATTTATGCAATGCGTAAGAAATCAGTTGGACTTTTAGGCAATGTAAAAGGCAGTCAAAAACCGTTAGCTTTTGCCGAAGATACCGCTGTACCACCTGAAAACTTAGCCGATTTTATTGTAGAGTTTCGCGAACTGCTTGATAGCCATAATTTGCAATATGGTATGTTTGGTCATGTTGATGCTGGCGTACTACACGTACGACCGGCACTTGATATGTGTGATCCTGAACAAGAAAAATTGCTTCGCCATATTTCAGATGAAGTCGTTAAACTGACTGCCAAATATGGCGGCTTAATGTGGGGCGAGCACGGTAAAGGATATCGTAGTGAGTATGGCCCTGAATTTTTCGGCGAGCATTTATTTACACAACTAAGAAAAATCAAAGCGGCATTTGATCCAAATAACAGAGTAAACCCAGGAAAAATATGTACGCCAATTGAAAGTAAAGACTCACTAGTTTCTGTTGACGATCAAAAACGTGCCTGGTTCGACAAAGAAATTTCTATCGATGTTAAAACAGAATTTAATAACGCTATGACCTGTAACGGTAATGGCCTGTGTTTTAATTACGATGAAAAATCACCAATGTGTCCATCTTATAAAGTAACAGGTGACCGCCGTTATTCGCCAAAAGGTCGCGCAAGTTTAATGCGCGAATGGTTACGACTGCAAGAGTCTGAAAATATTGATTTACTCAATGTTGAAAAAGAATTGATGAATGGTGAAGTAATTACTTGGTGGGAGCGCTATCAACATAGTCGCGATAAGAAAAAAGGCGTTTATGATTTCTCTCACGAAGTGAAAGAATCAATGGACGAATGCTTAGCTTGTAAAGCATGTACTACTGCATGTCCTATCAAAGTTGATGTACCTACATTCCGTTCACGCTTTTTAAATTTCTACCATAGTTATTATGCACGTCCTACAAAAGATTACCTTGTTGCGGGTATCGAACAAACAGCACCGGTTATGGCAAAGTTTGCAAAAGTTATTAATCCTATAGTAAATAGCAAACTTGTATCTGGACTAATTAAAAATTCCATCGGTTATGTTGATACGCCAAGTTTAAGCGTACCGCAACTTTCAAAACGTATTTCAAAAGATCAGCAATTCAATTTTGAATTACTAAATTCGCTCTCAAAAGAACAACAAGCCGAATATGTACTGATAGTACAAGATCCATTTACTAGTTTTTACGAAGCAGAATTAGTCGAAAGCTTTATTAAAGTAATTAAAGCGTTAGGCAAAAAACCGATGCTATTACCCTTTAAGCCAAATGGTAAAGCACAGCATGTTAAAGGTTTTCTAAATGAATTTAAAACGACAGCAAAAAATGCAGCAGAGTTTTTAAATTCACTCAGTGAAATTAATGCGCCACTTGTCGGACTCGATGCGTCTTTAGTTATGTGTTACCGAGATGAGTATGTATCAATTTTAAAAGAAGACCGTGGTGATTTTAAAGTTGAGCTTGCACATGAATGGCTTCAAACACAAAACTTCAATCAGCTTTCACTTACCACTAAGTCGAATTCTACTTTTAAATTATTAAGTCATTGTACTGAAACAACAGCAATGCCAAATGCGTCTAAAGTTTGGCAAACAATTTTTGCTGATTTAAATTTACATCTAGACACAACGAGTACGGGTTGTTGTGGTATGGCAGGAACGTATGGCCACGAAAAACAAAACCAAGAAAATTCACGCGCACTTTATGAAATGAGTTGGCAACCAATTATTTCTAATAATGAGCCTGAAACTATTTTAGCAACAGGTTTCTCATGCCGTAGCCAAGTTAAGCGGTATGAAAAATTCAAACCAAAGCATCCATTGCAATTAATTGCAGAGCTACTTTAAAAAATAGATTTTAATTTAAAGTAAAAAAATTAAAGGCGCTTAATGCGCCTTTATTATTGGTAACTTTTTGCGATGGGCTTGGTGCTCATACCATGAATGAACACGCTAAATAAAATTGTTGTTAAAGTTACTGTAGCAATTTGCTCTTTGTTCGCAATTGCAGTGTCCATCACCATTAAAGTGAATACGATAGATGCTAATCCTCGTGGACCAAACCAAGCAAACGTGAACTTGTCTTTTAAATTTAAATTAGTAAACATCAGCGAAAGTAATACCGGCACAATTCTAAAAACTGTAACACTTAATAATGCATAAAATACAATTGGCCAAGTAATATCATTCACAATTAAGTGACCACAAACAAAACCGAATAAACACCATATAAGTAATGCTACAAATTCAGCGATATGTTCAGAATCTTTAACTAATGTTGAACGAATTTTTTTAGGTGCTAAGTAATCAAATAAAAGCCCCGCTACAAATACGGCTATAAACCCACTGCCATGCAGGTTTTGTGTCAAAGAAAAAATGGCCATGACCAAGCCAATTAATAAAAATGGGCTGCTATTATTTGCAAAATAATGACGTGCTAATGCTATTTTTAATAATGGAATAAATATGGCCATCGACACGCCGGAAATAACAAGCGCCACGCCTAACTCTCGTGTAAAAACAAATAGAGTATCAAGCGTTGTTACAGCACTTTCTGGATTTTGAGCTAACAAAAGAAGAACTAAAAATATTGGAACACAAAGCCCGTCGTTTAAACCGCTTTCTGTATTTATTCCTTCTCGAACTTTTTCAGGTACAGAAGTACATTCTAAAATGCCTTTACTAAGCGCCGCATCAGTGGGCGTTAAAATAATAGCGATCAAGGCAGATTGAAAAAGTGACAACTCAGAAAAGAAAAATAATCCGCCAGCAACACCCAATATTAGTGTCATTGGTAAAGCAACAAACAGTAATAGGCTAGGGTATTGAAAGCTATGTTTCAATACAGGCAATTTTGATTTTGCAGCATCGGTAAATAAAAAAATACTTAGGGTTAATTCAACCAAAGGCAAGATGTCACTGAGTCCTGCTTCTCCTAACTTAAATTCGCTCGGCAAAAAATAAGTCATTGCGATACCAACAAAAACAAAAAACATTGGACCAGTAATTTCAGTTCGCTCTAGCTGACGAATTGTCAGAGAATAAAATAACAGGGCTAAACCAACAATCGCTAGTATTGTATATTCCATTAAACTTTCCTTTTTATTCCAGACTTTGCGCGTTCTTTTATATTTGTTTGAATATAAATTTGGTCTGTTGTGGCAATTTTGGCATGGCCTAAATCTTCAGATAAATGTTTAAGCGGCCTTGTTTGTGCATCGTGTGTTGCACCGGTATGTCGTAACCAATGTGCCGTCGCCGCTTCAAGTTGCTCAGCATCATCTTTAAAGCCATCGTCTAATAACGATTGTTTTGCTAAATCAAAACTTTGTTGAACTAAACGTCGAATTTGCCTAACAGTCATACCACCTTTACCACGAATTTTATGAACTAATGGCTCCGATTCATCAACTCGGGGCAGGGCAGATAAACCACGGTAAAGCCTATAACGTTTTAAATAAGTGATAAAATCTTCACTTAAAGTTACATCACGTAATTTATTACCTTTACCCATAATTCTTAAAAACCAAAAGCCATCATTGTCTTGCCAAAAATGCGACATAACCGGCGACCACTGTGGTCTTTCTGATAACTCAGAAATTCGTAAATACAATCCTTTTAAGCAAGCGAGTGTGAATAAATTTCTTTCTAAATCAGGTTGTTGTTCACATAAATCCCGGGTAACACCAAATACATACTCCCATTGAATATCACTGAGCGTATCTGGAATTTTAATCTGTGATTGCACAACTAGGTAAGGGCTGTTCTTTTTTACTACCGGTACAAAATTAGCAAAGGTTTTTTCCTCCAAAATCGCAAACTTATAAAATACATTAAGTGCAGTAAACATTGCAGCAAGTGTTTGTTGGCTTGCAATATTTTCTTTATTTATAAAAGGGCGCCAATTTGAATTTAATCGCCTGATACCTTGCTCATCTTTATAACGCCATTGCACCGAATCTGATAACCAAGCAGAGTCGGGATCAACCATAAAATCTACATAAGCTTCGATATCATCTCGTTTCAGATCAAATACTGATTTTTCAGCAACTAACCATGACCATAAACAAAAACGTTCAAGCTCATTTCGAAAGCGATTAAACGTTGCTTCAGATTTCCTGCCATAAACGTATAAGAATTGATAAACGAAACTTAAGTCATTTTTTGATTCAGCAACAGTCAATCCAACCTGATGTATAAATGTATCAAGTTCAGGATATTCTGTTGCGAGAGTATCATCTTCAAGATGGGCGATTTGGTAGCGAAGTTGTTTGAGTGTATCAACGAGAGCAACGAGCATAATATATAAATATCTTGTAAAATAACTAGTTATAAGATTACCATAAAGTCCGATACTGTCTAGTATTGGACTTAACATATCTGAAAATTAGTCTATTATATAGGTATCATTTTGCCATACGAGTATTCAAGGAATTAAGTATGAAAAAGTTATTAATCATTACCTCTGTTATTTTAACAACGCTTTTAACGGGTTGTGCAACAACAGGTAGTGCATCACCACAAGAAAAACGTGCATTAGTTCAAAGCATGAGAACTAATACACTTAACAAATTATATGCAGAAAAACCTGATGTTAAACAACAAATTGCAAATTCTGCGGGTTATGCTGTTTTTGATAACGCAAATGTAAATGTTGTTTTAGCGAGTTTCGGTGGCGGCTATGGTGTTGTAAAAAATAACCTAACAGGCCAATCAACTTACATGAATATGGGCGAAGCTGGTTTAGGTCTTGGTTTAGGAGTAAAAGACTTTAATGTAGTAATGGTCTTTCATAACCAGTCTGCATTAAATCGCTTCATTGAACATGGCTGGACCTTTGGTGGTAACGCTGATGCAGCCGCAAAATATGAAGATAAAGGTGGAGCATTAGTTGCGGAAGCTATTGCTGATCAAGTTACTGTCTATTCATTAACCGAAAATGGCCTTGCTTTGCAAGCTGTACTAAAAGGCACAAAATTTTGGGTAGATTCTGAACTGAATTAACTAAGTAAAGACCCTTCTAAAAGTGGGCTAGTTAGTAACCTAACGTCCACTTTTTATTATTTTATCTAATTTAACATAACGTAATTTATGGGCTATCGCTATTACGCAAATGCGTCCTCATTTGGAGCATTTGCAAGTCCTGCAACAAGTGTTAGCGCTACACATGCCGCACTAATCTTTTTTACAATATCCGACCAGATCTTACCTTCTTCCTTCGATTTTGATTTTTCGATGGCAAGTTTGAGTAATGCTTCTTTTTGATCCATACCAACAATATTAGCAAGATTAATACATTGGTTAGCTGTTAAATGACGTTTGCCCTGTTTAATCTGTGTCAGGTTTCCAGAGTTAAATTCAGCAAAGTCTGAAACAACTTGTTTGTCCTGAGTATAACCTTTAAAAATTTTATATTTTTCAATTAGTTCGTAACTAAAGTTCATAGCGTTCTCCTCACTTTTTTAATTATAACTTTAAATGTTGATAAATAAAAAGTTGACAATTGTCAAAGATGACAATTACACTTCGACAAATTGTCAATTTTGACAAACGATAATTTTAACAAGGAATACGGATATGAGTTTCACTAAATTAAATGAGCTAAACCAAAGTTTATCTCAATATTTACTCGATACATTCTCAATCGATATTCCTGACCCAATTACTCTAACTATTTTTTTCGGTCTTTATTTGTCTTTAATTATTGCTGCATTTCTGGCTATCAATGCAGCATTTAAAGATTCTTATATGGATAGTGAGGATTAGATTAATGAGTTCAAACACATACACATTAAACCTATCTCAAACTGAAGTTTCAGTTTTGATATCTGTTTTAGCTATAGCTGAAACTAGATACACCTCAGATATTAAGTTGTTTGAAAGTAACATCGATTTATCACCTATTCCTCAACCTCAATATGTTGAAGCTTTAAATTCTTACAAATGCCGTTTAAGTATTTGTGAATCCCTAACGCAAAAGCTCATTAACTTACCTTTAATTACTGCAGGTAAAAAATAATGGCCGCACTATCATCTACCCAATACGCTCAAGTATTCCCGTTAAATGCTGCAATGAATTTAACGGCTAATTTGCACCCTGCAAACACAGCAAAAGACGTATTCGAGAACTTATCTAAGCCAATGAAAGATCGTTTTTTCGACTATCAAACTTGGCGAAATCGTATCTTTGAACGTCATTCTAACCTTGCTCACATGCTTAGTACGGGCTACTTTTTAGCTGAAAAATTCGGCAATTTAGCCGATGCAAACGCCCGTTTAAAGCGTGCTGATGAAGCGTTAAAGCTTGGAAATGTGAAGTTCGGACACATTAATTTATCCGTTTCTGATGATGAACTTTGCGATATTGCAGAGCAAAAAGCTCGCTATTGCGAGCTTAAAATCGCTAAAAATGGTCATAACTTGCATGTATTTGCACAATTAAAAGAATTGGCAAATTCATTTAATATCGATGCACCGGTTCTCGTTTCACCTTACTGTTCAACCTTGTCAGCAACATCATTAGTTGGGGCACTTAACCGTTTTGCAGACCCTATTTGGTGGCGTAGAAAATTACGCAAAATTCAAGCTGTAACCATTGAACAATTAGCGCGTGATTTAAGACTCGTTCATAAAAAAGCGAGCGCTTATGTATCACAACCAACCATTCAAAACCGTCGTGATAGAAAACGAAAATCAGAACAAATCATGTCTGATTTATTTGTTGTTCCTAATGAATCAAATCCATTTGAAGAATTTGAAACACTACAATCTATCATTGAACGTTCGCATACTTCGGGTAAACAACAAGCAGCCGAACTCATGGTTCGTATTCGTGGTTTTGAAGAACTGGCCGACATGCATGGTCATCGTGGTGAGTTTTATACTTTATCAGCGCCTAGCCGTTTTCATTCAGTACACCATACAGGCATACCGAATAAAAAATATAACGGCTCAACACCTCAAGAAGCACAAGAATATTTTAACGATATTTGGAAACGTGCCCGCGCCCTATTCGCTAAGCAAGATTTAAGACCATACGGTTTCAGAGTTGTAGAGCCACATCATGACGGTTGCCCACACTGGCACATGCTTTTATTCATGGAAAAAGGTGATGCAACTCAAGTACGTAACATACTTAGAAAGCTTTGCACCCAAGATACACCCGACGAATTCAAATCAAAAACAACCCGCTTTAAAGCAATAGCCATAAACAAAAACAAAGGCTCTGCGGCTGGTTACATTGCTAAATACATTACCAAAGCTGTTACTGGTGATTGCATTGATAAAGTCACTTGCTCTCAAGCTGGTGAAATCAACGTACTCCCCGCTGATGCTGCCGAACGTGCATCAACATGGGCAAGCACTTTTAACATTAGACGCTTTCAACAAATCGGTGGTCCATCTGTGAGTTTATGGCGTGAACTTAGACGACTAGGCCAAGGCGAACAAGGCAAATGCGAGGTTGCTAACGCAATGAAAACCACACTAGATACAGTTTCAAAATATGCCTTAGAAAAGGTTCGTCAAGCTGCTGATTCCTCTGACTGGAAAGCATTTTGTTTAGCAATGGGCGGCGTACAAGTTAAACGTAAAGACCAAACACTAAGACTACATTACCAGATACCTGACATTGTTGACCAAATCACAGGTGAGATTAGCCGAAGCGAAACCCAATCGCCCTACTTTGCCACCAAATACGGCGACCAACCAGCCAACCGTATTTTAGGCGTGGCATGGGATGCCGTTGTTGTTATCACTCGTCGCGGTACGTCACAGATTTTGACTGAAACCGACATTAAGGCTCAGCGCAAAATTATGATAGGCGTATCAGAGCAGATTCAAGGCTGGCATGACGATGGTCGCTTATTCGAGCCAACCAAAGAAGAAATGCAATTCTTAGAAGCATGTGTTTTAGAGGACTATCAAAACATGTGCTTGTTCATGGATTACGAAGCACTGGCAGGCAACATTATGAGCGATGAAATCGCGAACTTGGACTTGTGTCATTAACTGTAACTTTTAATTTTAAGACCACTGATTAAGGAAATTTATTATGAATATTGAAGGCGCAATCACGGATTTAACACCAATCAACCGCACTGACGATAAAGGTGCGCCACTCCCAACAACCGCAGAGTTTAAGCTTCATACAAAGAACCCTGCACAAATTCTGGCTGTAAAAGTCTCTGCTGACCAATACACAGACGGCACTTATAAGCTCTTAGAGCAAATGCAATCAGACCCGAACGGCTGGGGCTTAAAACCTGTTTTACTCAATATCGAGTATTACGAAGGTGCAAACGTTGCTCGCCAGATGGATTGGAAAGGTTTCCGCTTACACAGTCTACCAACTGAAAGTAAGCCTAAGTAATTTTCGGTATGCCGCAGATTTACCCATTAATAAAGGATCTCATTATGGATTATCAGACACTCATTGTTACAGCCATTATGCTTGGTTCATTTTATGCGGGGTTCATCAGTGGAAACCGTTAATAGTATTGACCCATTACTCGCCAAGATAATTGGGTCAGCAATTCTTTGTTGGTTAACAGGTTACTGTACTGGCAAAGTTTTTCATTTCGTGGCGGAAATATTTAAAAAAGCGTCACGTTCACATTAAATATAAAAGGAATACTCCTATGAAAAAACTACAAGCTGCTGTGATAGCAACTTTCGTAACTGCTGTAGCTACTTTAAGCTCTAGCGCTCATGCTGCATTAGATGAAGCAACCGTAACAGCAATTCAAACTGAGGTACTTGGTGATGTGAGTACTGCAGTTCAGGCTGGTTTTGCAGTGCTTGCTGTTGTTCTTGCATCATCTATCGGTTTCTCTCTGCTTGGTCGCTTTATCTCTAAAGGCGCTAACGGGGGCTAACCTCTCCTAAATTGGTGGGGCTTGTCTCCACCTTTCCCAATTTATAGGCGCGACTATGCGAATACTAATATTTATATTGGCGCTTACAAGCGCTTTTTTTGTCTATTCAGAGCAGCCAGATTTAACAGATTTAAAAAACCCTAAATTAGAGGCTATTTATAAATTTAGATGTGGAATAACTTCTGATGCCCCTGTTGTTTCTTCAGAATCTGATGATATTGCTGCATGCCAATCAATTTGGACACCAAAAATTCAATCAACAATCGATACTCACTTATCATCAGGTTTTTATGCTAATGCGGGCGCTATTATTTGGACGTCCTCCAACTATTATGAGTATTCATACACACTTTGTCGTTATGGTGACTGTGGCACATTCGGAAAAGGTGAGACTAAAAAGGCATCTGGCTCTTTTGTTGGTTCAAAAATTAGTGAAGAGTTGTTTTATAGCTGTCCACCTGACAATGCACCCTTATATAGAATTGCCGTACCTAAAAATCCCACACCTCAAGAAGACCCAACTTTTATGTGCGCCAAACCTTTGGATGATGAAGAACCCGAACCAGAGCCAGACCCTGATTGCCCTGCACCAACCGAAAATGACCCGTTTGTATTTGGTACAGGCCAACAACGAACAGTCTGTTTTAATAATCCGGATGGTTCACAATGTTCTATCGAGTCCGATTCAAACGGCGGCTATCGTATGCCTGCGTCTTATGGTTCCCAAGAACCTGTTGCTTGTACTCAAGTAGACCCGACTGACCCAACAGACCCTGACGACCCAACAGACCCTGACGACCCAACAGACCCTGATGACCCAACAGACCCTGATGACCCAACAGACCCTGATGACCCAACAGACCCTGATGAGCCAGACCCGACAGACAATACAGACCAAACAGAAATTATTGATGCGTTAAATCAATCTAACGATAACTTAGATGCAATTAACAATAATTTGGTTGATGGCCTAGACGAATCTAACGGCTTGCTATCGGATTTACTATCCGCAGTTGAAGAGCTTATATCCGGTCAAGGTGATAGTAATAATCACCTACAAGATATATCAGATAATACTTCTGAAATTTTAGATGTTCTTCAAGATGACGGTGGCGAACAACCTGACTGTATTGGTGATTTGTGTGAACAAGATATCGAATCTGAACTATCCGATTTAGACCAAGAACTTCAAGATTGGATGGAAGAAGATGTAAAAATAGCCCCAGAAGTAACCACCTTAACGGGCAAATTTAAATCATTTGTGAGCCAAAATTTTGCAGGATTTACAGGCAGCTGCCAACCTTTCACACTTGATGTTTCTGTAGCTGGTGACCCTAAAACGATTACTGTTTCACAACACTGTGAGCCATACGAAACTTATTTTAAACCACTTGTTGAGTGGCTTATTTGGACGTTCACAGCCATCGCGCTATTGAACATTTCGTCTCAATCTTTCCGTGCATTTTCTAGCATTTAAATAGGTGATTTATGCCCGCAATTTTAGCAGCAATTCCCGCCATACTCGCAGGCTTAGCCGCGGGTATTTCTTCAATTATAACCACACTCTTAGCCAAATATGGCCGTAAAGTCGTTATCGGTACAATTTTTATAACTGTCTATACCGCTGCCCTTGTTGCATTTGTATCGACATTAAACAATGAGTTTTCGGGTTTACTTCGCTCCTTACCTAACAACTCATTTTCATTAGCAGGTTTATCCCTTGTTCCTAACAATGCCATTACCTGCGCAACTGTTGTTGTATCAGCTAAAGCTGCACAAATGGTGTTTTATTTTACGATTGGTGTTTTACGTTCTCGACTTAAGGCTTAATTATGGCATCTGGTAAATTTATAGAGGGCGTAAAACGCTCTGGCAAAACAAAATACGCTGTCGACTTAATTAACGATTACCTTAAACGTGGTCGAAAAGTCGCAACAAATCTTGATTTATTTCTCGATAAAATGCCCGTTCAAAATCCTCATGTTATCAGATTACCCGACCACCCACGCAGTGAAGATTTGCATGCACTGGGTGTTGGTTACGAAGAACTTGAGCAAAGCGATTCAAACTATGATGAATCGAAAAATGGTTTAGTTGTTATCGATGAATTATTAACACACTTGAACTCACGTTCTTTCAAAGATAAAGACCGTTTAGCTATCGTATCTTGGTTTGTTCAAATGGGTAAATACGGTTGGGATTTAGTGCTCATAGGTCAAGACTTTGAAGGTGTTGATAAACAATTACGAGATACGACGATTGACCAACTAGTGTCTGTTAAATCTGGTGTTAACTACTTTGGTTTTGGCTTTATCAATGCGGTTGTTCAACGTGTATTTTCAGCGCTCCATATACCTAAATTTTCTGTTGCCCGTTTCTATGATGGTAAATCAAAAACACGTAAAGCTCACGGTTATCAATTCTATATTAAAGATTGGACACATGCCTGGTATAACACCGCACAGAAATTTTTACCTGATGTAATGACAGCTAAAGACGGTCGTTTAGTTGATATGCGCGCCATGTATTCAATGGTGCCAACTGAACAACTTAAGAAATGGTATTTAGTCAAAGACCGCGTAAACGAAGTTATTGAACAAAAAAAAGCCGCAAAAGACAAAGACCCTATACTTAAAACATGGCATAAACTCGCCCTTTTTGCGCTTGTTGGTTATCTCACTTATTTATTTTATCCCTCTGGTGCAAATTCAACTGAATCAACATCAACAGCAAAGGCCAGTAGCGATACACCAAAGCAGCAAGCAAATTCACCTCAACAATTACCCGATATTCTTGATGGTGTGTATATCACCTGCTCAGTCATATCAACCAAGCAAAACTCAACATATTGCTTTGAAAAAAATGGCACACCATTTTACCCAAGCTCAATAGATGCGGTTGTAAATGTTGTATCAGCCTGTACTGCAAAAGTTAAGTATATGGACTCTGAATATACTCTTCATTGCTTGCCTTATCGGGTCGAGTCCTATTCAGCGGCTAAGCAAGAAAATTCACAAAACCAAGACTTACTAGCCGCCAATTAGCCCAAAGTCACGCCAGCGCTTGCCGCGGCTGACTTTGGGCTTGGCGGCATGGCGTAGCCATGTCAAACATTCCAGAAAATCAGCAGTTCATCGAGAATCTGTTTCCAATTTATAGACGGTTTATTATGGTCGGATATCAATTCAATAGTGATGCTAAACGCACTGTAAGTATCAGTTTGTATTCAAAAAAAGTTGATTGCCTTCTGATAAACCAAGCTGAGTTAACGACATTACAGCAGCCAAGGCAAATACCCTCCCCTCAAAAACTAATAGGGGGGGAGCGAAACCACTTACACCGATACCGAGTGTGCATTGTGATTTTAACAAAAAGGAGTAAATCACAATGAGCAACTTTAAATTGCAGTTCGTTACGCTATTCGGTTATGACTACGCTAAAGGCGCTAAAGAACTCGGAGTAAGTGAACGCCAAGTAAGGAGATATTTAAAAGCTAACAAGGCGAGCAAACCAGTCGAAAAACTCATTTGGATAATGTATCGCGGGTACTTACCTGATTCTGGCCCGTGGGCAGAATGTAGCATTTCATATCACAACAATATTATGACAACACCGTGGGGTAAAGTAAAACCATCGGATGTACAATTCGTACACCGCTACAAATGGTCAGCAAAGGAACATGAAAGCATGTACAAAAAGCTTAAATCTGAAACAAAAGTACAAGACAAATATTTATTTGATTTACAAAGTCAATTATTAGATATTATAGGTGAAATTGCCAATAAGACTGGAAGTTGATTTGGCCTTTACTCAATAGCTATAACTTAAAATAAATAACTTTAAGGATATCCTCAAAAGGGCAACGCCCTTTTTTCATTTCAACATGATAGAAATTCAAAAGATGCAGCAAGCAAACCAGCTTTTTGGTAACTTTACTTCAGGTGACATTATAGCTTTAAGTAGTTTGATTATTGCCGTACTTGCACTAGTAACAACTTTTTGGCAAGCCTATTTATCTAGAAAACATAACATTTTATCTGTTAAGCCCCATATAGCAATCAACACTGTCACTATCGTCGGTGATACACCTCGAATTTTAATTTTAAATAATGGCTCTGGTACAGCTTTTATTAACTCTATTGACATAGAATTCAACCAAAAATACTTTTCATTTAAATCTAGGAATTCTATTAGGGAATTGATAGATGCCATGGGGGTCGATAGGAATGATTTATGTCAATATTTATATATCGCAGATAATCTTTCATTGACTCCTAATTCAAGCATTCAGCTTCTTTCTTTCCCCGTATCAAAATATGATGTTGACTTCATTAAGAATCAATCAGTTATCGATACTATTAGAATGTTTAAAATTAAAATTGAATATACTTGTATCTATAATAAGAATTACACCTCATCTTCTGACCTTGCTTAAGGTTTATTATTAATTTTAGAAAGCTAAAGGATTAGTTATGAATATCAATTATATAAAACTGTATTTTTGTCTTACTCTTACTGGCATCTCTATCTTCGCAGCTATGGAAAGTTACTATCTCTATCGAGCACACCTACTAGCCAAAGAAGCACAAGCAATTGCCAATCAAGCCGAACGTGATGCTAAAGCAGAAGCAGTTCGTGCAAAATTACAGTTAGAAGAATCTCAGCGCCAACTCAGAAAACGCCAAGCTGAACAGGCCGCAAAACAACAAGCAATTAACAATGCTCAAAGAACAAATAATGAAATTTGTGATTTCTGGCGAAATGAATATCAACAGTTACAATCTGATCGTAATAAATCAATGATGGATGGTGCTTGTGCCAGAGCAGCTAAACGACCTAGCACTGGAACAACGGATATTCACTTACGTGGTGATTGGCTAGATAAAAAATCTAACTGATGCCAAACTGTCAATATTGACAGTATTAATAACTAACTAATAAAAAAGGGCTTTCCGCCCTTTTCTTTATTTTTACGTACCGCAATTTATGGGATGTTATTGGCATTTTAATTTTTAAGTATAATTATTCCATCAACCAAGCAATCAACATCATCTACATTTTTAATGTGTTAATCATTTCATCTGTGTTCATAGATGAAATAGCTATGTCTTTATCAACCCTTTAAAAACTAAATTTTAAGCAATCTATTATCTCGCATAAGTTCAGATAAGAATGCCTTTGCTGTGCAATCAAGTTTCTTTGCTGTTTATTACACTGTATTGAGTTTTTTTAAAGTAATACAGCTTTAAAAATGCTACAAAAATAGCGCTAAATGTCAGCGAAGCTTTCAAAATTTCACCAATCCTCTTAAAAGATTGGTTATATAAATCATGATAGTAATGTATAAACAAAGATCAAATCCAAAATAAATACTATAAGAAATTTCATATTTTATAAATTTCCAACCTTTTATCTTTCTGATTTATCACCCTGTTTTTAAAGTTTTATTGATTTTAATACTTGCTATAAATAAAAGTATATATTTCCGAATTCTAAGATATTTCAGATTTTCTAATTTTCAGCGAATACCCATTAAAAACTCAGTCGTTTGCTTTTAATATGTATTACAACCTTAATCTCGATTTTATAAATATTACTATCCATTTTTTAGTATCTTCAACAGGAGCTCATATGAGAAAAATTTTCTTACTAATTGTAATTGCTTTTGGAGCTTGGGCATTCTATGCAAATAATTACGGGGAAACTTCTGCTGTCGACACAATACAGCAGCAAATCATTGAGCCAATTCAAAATAAATATACGCATAAAAGACAAACTGATATTTCACAAGAACCTATCTATACATGTGATGGTAGGAAATACTGCAGTCAAATGAACTCTCTAGAAGAAGCTGTTTTTTTTATGCGTAACTGCCCTGATACAAATTTAAATAAAAATTTTGATGGCATTCCATGTCAGGATGAACCAAGGTTACATAACCGCTAGTATTTAAATATAATTAATCTTGCTACACCAACGGCTCTTGTTGGTGTAGTTAAATAACCATCTCTGAGCATTTAAATTCTAGTCATTTAATCTACCAAAAATTCCAAAATTCAACTTTAAATAAAGCCAAAATTTACTTAAACACGTTTGACACCTTTAATTTTAATAAACCATTTTTAAATTTGTAATTTTTTAATGTTGTGTGATTTATATTAATCTAAATAATTCAACAAATGAGAAATTTCCTACTTCTTTCGAATCAATTTACCGCTACATTATGTAATTAAATTCAACAACTTGCTTTAAATTGAGTTTTTAGTAATTAATTAAAATCTCAAATCTTAGTGTAGTTTCTTGTACAAATACCTCCTCTATTTCTGATTTGGATAATTTAAACGTGAAAATTGATAAAACAAACAATAAAGAAGTTAAATTTTCAGATTCTGACATTTTGCTTTCAACTACCGATTTAGATAGTTACATAACATATGCAAACCAAGAGTTTTGTAATATTTCAGGTTTTACATTAGCTGAAATGGTTAATCAGCCCCATAACCTAGTACGCCACTGTGACATGCCTAAACTTGCATTTGCTGATTTATGGCAACACCTACATAACGGTAGATCTTGGATGGGCCCTGTTAAGAATCGTTGTAAAGATGGTAATTATTATTGGGTTAATGCATTTGTTACCCCCATCAAAGACGCGAGCGGCCAAACTGTAGAATACCAATCTGTACGTACAAAACTTAATGATGACGTTTTAGCTAGAGCAACTGAAGAATACGAAAAAATTAATAAGGTTTCTAACTCAAAAGCACTGAAACAGCCTTTTGATTCAACTTTATATTTATCATGGTCTTTATTTTTAACTTTAATTCTTTCTTTTGTGCTTTTATTTACAAGTGGATTTTCTGCAGTATCTTTATTATTACTTGCCAGTTTAGTTTCAATAAATCTAGGTTTGTTTTTTTGGCGAATGAAATATAAAGCGCTCATACAAAAAGCAAAAAGTATTTACGATAACCCTCTCATGGCTTATTTATATTCTGGTAGTAATGATGAAATTGGTTTTTTACACTTAGCTCTTGAAATGCAACAAGCAAAGTTAAAAGCTGTTGTTGGTCGAGTTAACGATGTGACCATGGGTGTAAATAACAATGCCCAGCAATGTGCTGATTCTGGGTTAGCTGTAACAGAACTTTTGACCAAACAAACTGATGAAGTTGCGCAAATTGTTGTTGCTACAGAGCAAATGACTGCTTCAATAAACGAACTTTCATCGAGTACTACAGCGTCTACTCAAGCTGCTGAAGCATCTAAAAAATCAACAGAACAAGGAGTAACTTCTGTTCACCAAACTATTGATTCAATTAGTGAATTAGACAAAAAATTACACATTGCAAGTGAACAGGTGGTCGACCTTATTGAGGGAAATAAACATATTGTTGCAATTTTGAATGAGATTAATGCAATTGCTGATCAAACAAATTTATTAGCCCTTAATGCTGCAATTGAAGCAGCAAGAGCAGGTGAACATGGACGCGGATTTGCTGTTGTCGCAGGTGAAGTACGTGCCCTTGCCTATCGGACTCAACAATCAACAGAAGAAATTAAAACTGTCCTCAATCATTTAACTGAGGCTTCGCAACAAGTACAGCATGCAATGTCTGATGGCCTTGCTTTGTCAGCTAAAAGTGTTGAACTTGCTCATCAAAGTGGTGATAGCTTAGCGCATATCAAAGCACAATCAGTGAAACTGAGTGAACTTAACAGCATTATTGCACACGCAATGACTGAGCAACTAACAGCAAGTCAACTGATTGCAACAAACATAACCTCAGCACAAGAATTTACTCTTGAATGCACTGAGCTTGGCCATACTTCGCAACAACTCTGTGCAGCATTATTGAACAAGGTTAATGAACAAACAGCGCTTATTAATCAGTTTAAGTAATAATTTGAATTTTTGGCTCTATAGGGTGCTCACAAAGCTTATCGAAGGCCTCGCCAAGGCGCTCTGTTTCACTGAGCACTTGTCGCCAGTATTTAATACGTGTGTCAGCATCGAGTTCGGTGAAGTCAGTTCTATCGGGGATCTTGCCATAAGGTAATGATGCAACAAACTCAGCAGATGGGGTGATCATAACCACTTTGTCATAGTTTTTTGGTGTAATTCCGCGCTTTAAGCTTTTATCAAACCACCCTGCTTTTGGTTTGTTATTAAAGTGCGGATACAAGATAAGCCCATCATTATGAATATTTAAATCAAAGTGATAATCGATGATACCACCATCACGATACATCCCTGGTGGTGTTCCTGTTATATTTTTAATACCTTGCATCACTAACGGAATAGAGCCTGAAGCAAGTAAAGCATCTGCTAAATTATCTTCGCTTAGCTCAATAGTATGGGTATTGAAGGTATTGTTATCTGAAAATGATAACTGGCTATCTGAAGGTTGAAACACATAACGCTCATACTGTTTGTTTAAAAAGCGTCTGTTTAACCTATTTGCTAAGTAACTTTTAGATAAACCCATTAACTGCATCAGTTTGTTTTCTGAGGCTACAAACCCATTCGATTTTGCAACAATAAAGTGGGCTTTAAAAACGGGGTTATCTATGATTTCTTTAATGCCATTTTCAGCAAAAACAGTGCTTAATAACTCTCGTGCTTTTGTCGTTATTTCTTCAGGCTTTGCTTTATTTGATGAATAACGTGTTTCAGAGTATGACTTTGCTAATCGCGATATTGCTGCAACGGGGTCATTTTGAGCAAAACACGCAGCTCTAAATGCGCCAGCGCTTGACCCTAATAAGTTTAATGTTGTGTTTCGCTCTTTAAAAAACTCACCAAACAAATATTTATCAAGACCAAATAATGTAAACCATTTTGGACCACCACTCGCCCCTAAAAATGTGCTAAATAGGTCTGGTGTCATTCCTTGTTCTTCAATCGCTTTTGCTGCGCTTGGGCCTGCGTAAATATCTATCATGTGCAACTGCTTTTTGGTTATTGTTTTCGGTTATTTTCGCCAAATGCCCAGTTCCGTTTGTCCTTGTACTTTTACTTTTTCAGAATCAAAACTAGGCTCTTGTCCTGCTTCTCGTTGACTATGGTAGTCTTTAGTAACAGATAAGATAGTTGGCGTTAAGCGTATGATAGCGATAACGTTCACCACTGTCATTAGGCCAAGTGCTATATCAGCGAGATCCCATACTTGTTTAATGGTCGCCGAGGCGCCCCAAATCATCATTGATAAATATAAACTGGTATAAATACCTCGACCAAGTTTATTATCTAGCTTAAATAAATGCAGGTTACTCTCTGCATAGGCATAGTTTGCAACCACTGAAGTAAACGCAAATAAACAAATCGCAGCCGCTACAAAGTAAATGCCACCAGCGGCCATGTGTGCTGTCATCGCAGATTGAGTTAAACGTATTCCTTCCATTTCGCCGCTTATATCAATATCAGCTAATAGAATAATGACGGCTGTACAACTACACAGCACAGTAGTGTCGAAAAACACCCCTAGCATTTGAATGTAGCCTTGAGTGACCGGGTGATTGGGTACTGGTGATGCACAGCCTGATGCGTGTGGCACACTACCGGCACCCGCTTCATTCGAATAAAGCCCGCGCTGAATACCATTTTTAATTGCTGCGCCCATAGCTCCTGCGCCTGCTTCTTGTAAACCAAAAGCCGACAGTAAAATATCTTCAATCATGGCAGGGACTTTGCCGATATTTAGTAAAGTAATTATGATGGCGGCTAGAACAAATAAAATCCCCATCACTGGCACGATACGTTCAGCAAAACGGGCTATAGCTTTAAAGCCACCTAAAATAATTGAGCCTGCCAGTATTGTGATCACAATACCTGAATACAATGTTGGAATTTCGAATGCGTAATTGAGGGCATCAGTTATGGTATTTGTTTGCATGGCACTAAAGGTAAAGCCATAACCAAGAAACAGGCAAAAAGCAAAACACACCGCCAGTGCTCTGCTGCCTAGCCCTTGCTGGATATAATAAGCAGGCCCGCCCCTAAACTCACCGTTGGCATCCCTGACTTTATACACTTGCCCGAGTACGCTTTCTGCAAAGCCAGTGGCCATGCCCAAAATGGCAATGACCCACATCCAAAATATTGCGCCACTGCCACCTAACGAAATTGCTACGGCAACGCCTGCAAGGTTTCCTGTGCCTACTCGTGCAGAAAGGCCAGTACATAAAGCTTGAAATGAACTGATTGAGTTTTTATCGGTGCTGCTACTCGACTTTAACAAGCTAAACATATGGCGAAACTTAACCAATTGAATTGCTTTTAAGCGTACCGAAAACCAAATTCCAGCAAACAGTAGAATATAAATAAGAATTTGGCCTTCTCCCCAGAGAAGGCCATTTATTGTCGATACCGCAGTGTTAAACATGGCAAGCCTTTATTGTTCTTTTAGATAAAAAATCACAAAAAGTGAATAGCTAACCACTTTAACTTTATTTACGAATATCTCAAGTAGGCAATGGGATTAATTAACTGTGCATGCTACCGACTAATTTAGCAGTTGCTGCTGTAAAAAGGCACGACCTGCCGCTAAGCCTAATTTGTGATCAAAGCGCAGATCTGAATCTGTACTACCCAGCAACTTACTGCGTAGTTTATCACCTGCAAAAATTTGCGTGATCCGCGCATCACTTGGTGGGTTAGCGATAAAGTCGAGTTCGTCTTGATAAGCTTGTTCATGCTGAACTAAGTAATCGATTGTTTTAGGGCAATAGCCAGAAACGCGAACAAATGATTTAAATTTATTCACCCACTCCGACTGAATTTGAAAATCTTGGTCAACGGTACGAATTACTACAATGTCCCGTGCACCACGATTATAAGCTTCTTTAACTGGCAAAGGTGCTGCTAAGCCGCCATCTAAATACATATCATGAACTAAATCAGTATTCGAACTTTGAATAATAGCATCATTAGCCGCTTTGGTTGTCACCCAAGGCGTTAAGTTCACACCATCTTTATACAAAAACGGTAAAGCGCTTGATGCCTTTAACAGTGCTAACCATTGCGTATCTTCTCCATTTGGGCTCAAATAATACGGTTTACGATCTGCTGCATTTGTGGTTGTGATCAACAGTTCGCGATTACCTAAACTTTGAGTCGCGGTTTTAAAATCAAGGGCACGGTTTACTTCTTTGGTTTTTTCAAAATACCAATCAAGATCAACGATGCTTTTTCCGATAAGACCTCGGCCAAGTTGAAAGAAACGCTTATGGCGCGAAAGACCTCTAATTAAACGCTTTGCGTAGCCCTTTTGACGCGCTAAATAACTCGTTAAATTTTGTGAACCAGCTGATGTACCAATGAATAAATCGAATGGATCGTAATTATTTTCTAACCATGCATCGAGTACACCTGCGGTAAAAATCCCACGTTGCCCACCACCCTCAGCGATTAATGCTGTTTTTGTTTGTGGCTCTACTGCGGCAATTTTTTGAGATTTCACGGTGCACCTTCCTAGGGTTATGATTAATAAATGTATTGTATTAAGTTAAATCCAATCCTTAAAACGGAATAATTAAATCAATTCAATCTAAAAAACCGTTTATTAAATAAGTAACAAGTTTTTTTAAAGGCGCGTAATCGACTAATCACGCGCTCAAGTAGTGCAATAGCTGTTTATTTCATAATACCTGCTAGTATTTCCAGCGCATGCTGCCTGTCACTCAATTCATACAGGTCATTAGTAAAAATAAACTCATCAACCTGTAGCGTTTGTTTAATCATACTCAACTTATGCTTAACGCTCGCTTGACCGCCAACAACTGAAAGCCCTAAAAAGCTCTCTACTTGCATTTTTTCTTGTGCTGTCCATAACCCTTCCATAGTTTGAACTGGCTCTTTTAGCCAAAGTGGCTTGCCACGCATAAGTGCCAAAATACGTTGTTTTGCTGTGGTTGCTAAAAACTGTGCTTGTTCGTCTGTGTCTGCTGCAACAACAGGTAAGCCAAGCATCACATATGGCTTATCTAACACGTCAGATGGTTGAAATTCTTTGCGATACAATGCAATGGCCTCTTCAACAAAGCGCGGTGCAAAATGCCCTGCAAATGCATATGGCAAGCCTTTTTTAGCTGCAAGCTGTGCACTATAAAGGCTTGAGCCTAGTAACCAGATTGGTACATTAGTGTTTTCACCTGGGATTGCGCGTACTGGAGAGTCACCTTTATATGGGCCAAGTAAACCTTGCAGCTCTGTCACTTCATTTGCAAAGTGTTCTGCCCTTTGCTCGTCTCTGCGCAGTGCGCGGCTGGTAATTGGATCACTACCAGGAGCACGGCCTAGCCCTAAATCAATCCTTCCCGGATATAAGCTTTCAAGGGTGCCAAATTGCTCAGCGACCACCAGCGGTGGATGGTTAGGTAGCATCACCCCACCCGCACCTACGCGGATATTCTGAGTTTTACCTGCTATATGGCCGATCAGTACTGAGGTGGCTGCACACACAATACCACGCATATTATGGTGCTCTGCCATCCAAAACCGATTAAAGCCAAGCTTATCAGCTGTTTGCGCATAGGTAACACTGTTAGCGAGTGTTTGCGAAACTGTTTCGTGCTCTTTCATTGGGCTTAATTCAAGCAATGAAAAAGGTGTATTTGTAAGGTCTGACATCCACTCTCCAAAATTTAACTCTTTATAGTTAGTTAATGAGAGCGAATAGCTATTTTTCAAATGCTAATTAGGCACGGCTTTGTTGCTGTTTTTCCACCTTTAGGCCATCGGCATCAATTCCATGCTTCCAATAGGCAGATGCAACAATGTGCTCACGGTTAATTTCAAAACTGCTTGTTACTAAACGGCGAATTACTTTTACCAAGCTTGCTTCTAGTGCCATAAACACCATTGGTTGCGTGTTATAACCTGCACATAAGCGTGTTACTTGGTCGAGTAAATCTGTTTCTGGTTCATCTGTAACTAGCCATTCAACACTATGTTGAGTGTGTGCTTTAATTTGTTCAAGCTCAATGATGTCGGCTTTATCAGCAACATGAATAATGACATCGACAGTGGCATCTTGCGGCAGCGCTTGTAAATAGCCATTGATTGCATTTACAGAGGTTAAATCTGCCAGCATTAAATAATGTGTTTGCGTGAAGTCTGTGAGTTTTTTAGGGCCCGGGCCTGCAATACCCACCTCGTCGCCAACTCTCGCATTTTGTGCCCAGTTAGTTGCCACACCTTGATGTTGGTTAACCACAAAGTCGAGGGTAATTGCACCGTTAGTAGGGTTAATTTCGCGAATCGTGTAAGAGCGCATTAATGCTGGGTGTTCAGCGTGTAAATCAAGTTCAACCTTAGATTCACCGGCATGAGGAAGTAGTACCTTTACGTACGCACCTTTTGCGTCTTGTGGAAAATCGGCAAACTCGTCTGAGCCAACGACAATCCTTTGTAGATGTGGGGAAATACGTGTAGTACTTATTACGTTTGCACGACGAACTTTTCTAGCCATGTTGGTCTCCTAGCTGGTTAAATTGCACAACGCCCAAATAGTTGATATAGTCAACTATACGCTTTTGATTGACTTTGTCAACTAATGCCAACTAGCTTAATTTAGGTGAACCATGCCACAAACCTCTCTTTCTTCTGCTTTATTTACACTGGCACAAAGTTATCGCGTCACTGTACGCAAAGCCATTAACGCCAACGAGCTGGGTCTTAATGCACTACATGTCCGCTGCTTACATATTATTGCCGAAACACAGCACTGTACCGCGAATGATATTGTTGCCAAAACGGGTCGAGATAAAGCACAAATAGCACGCTTATTAAAAGAGCTTATAAAACTTGAACTGGTTTCTAAATGTGCTGACGAAAATGATAAGCGCTGTTTAATTTTATCGTTTACTGAACAAGGTAACGCTCTGTTCTCGCGCTTAGAAGTCGCTGAGCAAGAGGTTGATGCCAAACTTTGCCAAGGCTTAACTGATCAGCAAGTACGTGATTTTATCGCTATTGCCACAACCATGATCGAAAATATCAATCACAACACGCCGTGATCTTATTGGCAAGATAACCATAAACCACTATACTGTACAAACATACAGTATAGTGGTTTTGTTATGCGCGTTATTCCTATTTATATCGAAGCTGGCGTGTGTGGTTTTGAATCACCAGCAGCACAATACAAAGAGCTTGGCCTATCATTAGATCAGCTGTTGATTAAACACCCTGATGCAACCTTTATTGGTATTGCCTCTGGCGAATCAATGCAAGGTGTGGGGATTTTTGATGGTGACTTATTACTGGTTGATCGCGCCGAAGACGTTAAAAATGGCGATGTCATCGTGGCGAATCTAAATGGTTTATTTGTTTGTAAACTACTAGATAAACACAATGCACAGTTATTATCAGCCTCGCCTAAATACCCTGCAGTGCAACTACGTCAATCTGATGAATTTCAATTAGAAGGCGTGGTCACCCGCTCAATTCGCTTACATCGCAGTAGTAAAGAGCTATTAGCATGTACGCCTTAGTCGATGCGGTGGCCTTTTATGCCAGTGCCGAAAAAGTATTTGATCCAGCTATTCGCAGTAAACCTGTAGTGGTACTCACCAACAATGATGGCTGTATTTGTGCTGTGTGTCCTATTGCACGAAAGCTAGCTATTCCAAAGTTTCAGCCCTATTTTCAGGTAAAACAGTTACTCGAAGATAACCAAGTGGTGATCCGCTCATCTAACTATGAGCTGTATGCGGATTTAAGCGAACGGATGATGAACGTGATTGGCCGCTTTTGCGATAATCAGCACATATACTCTATTGATGAGTCGTTTTTAAACTTTACAGGTTTCAACAAGCTTGTTAATGATTGGCATAGTTATGGTCATCATATTCGCCGTACCGTATGGCGCGAAACAAAACTGCCTGTTGGAGTAGGTTTTGGCCCAACGGCAACCCTTGCCAAAGCCGCCAATCATGCAGCAAAAAAACTATCGGGCTTTGATGGCGTAGCAGTGATTGATTCAGAAGCGTCACGAATAGCCATTTTAAAAGCCATGGACATACAAGATGTTTGGGGGGTTGGTCGACGCTTAGCTAAAAAGCTCAAAGCGATGAATATCAATACTGCTTTTGATTTAGCCGAACAAGAGCCTCGAAAAATGAAACGCCTGTTCAGTATTGTACTCGAGCGTACAGTAAACGAGTTACGTGGTAAAAGCTGTTTAGCATGGGATGACGTGCGCCAAGATAAAAAAGAGATATTTTCGACCCGTAGTTTTGGGGAACGTATCACCGATGCCACAGCGCTAAAAACCGCACTTATTAATCACGCCGTTATTGTTGCCCGTAAGTTACGCACACAAGGGTCACTCACACAACGTTTATTAATGTTTGTCGCCAGCTCACCTCATCAAGATGGCTATTATAAAAAGTCCTATATTTATGAGTTTAGTGTTGCCACAGCCGACAGCCGTGTATTTGCTAACGCTATCAGCGAAGTCTTTAAACACTTATATAAACCCGGCGTACCCTTTTACAAATGTGGTATCGGTGCGCTAGAGTTATCGAGCCAAATGTTTCAGCAACCTGATTTATTTCAAGCACCTATCGATAACCCAAGCCTAATGAAATGTTTAGACAAAATAAATGCTCGTTACGGTGTTGGTACGCTTGCCCTTGCAAGCGAAACCACAACCACTCGTTGGCATATGAAGCGAGAGTATTTATCACCGCACTACACTACTCGCTGGCATAACCTACCAAAAATACACTGCTAAAAGTAATGGAAAAGCTGCAATTTAAATTGCTGTTCAGAACGTTGCCAATCTTGATAAATAGCTGAGCTTCTAAGCCCCCAATTCTGAGCCAACGCTATTTGCCAATGAGCAGAAAACGTTAGCTGATAGTCAACACTTGGTTCATTCATCAGCCAAAAAGCCTGACCACTCAAAGCAAGCTTTTGTGAATCGGTAACTTGCCAAATAACACCTGCTTCGCTTCCTAGCCCAAACGACACAGAATCTATCAAATCACCTGATTGAACAACTGATGAGCCAAGCAAATAACTTTGCAAGTGTGATGCATCACCAAAAGACTTGCCATAGCCGCCTTGTAAAAACAGACGACCTTCTCGCTTCGTCTGTGTTGGTTGACGGTCAAACCCAGCACGAACATTCCATGACCAAGAATTAAATAAGCCATTGTCAGGTGCTAATGACATTGCATCAATTAAAAGCAAACGCTCGAGATGAAGATTCTCGTTACTACCTTGGTTTACCTCTAAGTCAAAAAAACTAATTTGCGCACCAGGAATAAAACCACCGGGATTATCAAGTAAATCATGATAAGCAACACGATATGTTAAACCAAACCGACTAGCGGTATGCTCATAATCATTAAATATTACACCAACACGACTAGAGCCATGACCATTATCAGGACTCACTCGAGGCTTTGGCGCAGGCTTGAAAGGCGAAACCACATGGAATTGACTGCGTTGATGCAACAGCTTTGTTAATCGAGGAGCAATTGCATCACGTGCTAATCCTTGATCATAATATTGGTAATTTAACCACTCATACGCCATCTCAAGGACAGGCACAGCCTGCTCAGGTGCGAGCGATAATTCATCTAGCGCTACTCCATCACGCAGTAAACGAGCAAGGTAAACCTGCTGCTCTGTGAGTTGGCTTTCATAATTGATCAATTTAGTGCCTGAAGCAGCACGGTATCGAGGCGTCTGTAATAATCCATGTTGCTTAAGAGCTGCAACCGTATCTGATGGGATCGCATGCGAAGAAAATGGAGCAGTTAAAGACAAATCATCTCGTGCAAGTTGCAGTAATGCTAACAGCTGATACGAGCAGTTTTCATCAACAAAAAAATAATCAAACGTGGCCCACTGCATTTCCCATAAATGTAATAACACACGCTGAATTTCTTGATCAGATAATGAGAGTTTATATTCCCATATATCACGAGATTCTAAGTCATTATATTCACGGACTTTGCGATAATACGGCATTAAAGTGAACTTACCTGGATATTGACCAATAATACCTTTTAAAGCATATAAAGCGGCATTATCAGTAACATCAGGCTCTGCAGCAAAGTTAACAGCAAAAGCGATGAGCTCTCTACTGCGGGTTTGGTCCTTCGCATCAATACGTAATAGAGTATGACCAAACATCGAGGACGGATCATTCATAAACGCGGTCGGGAAGACTAGAGTCATACCTTTTGGGTTGATAAGCTGTTGCCATGTTTCAATTTCAGGGCAAGAAAGTGCAGGCCAATTTGTAAAGAAATGTTCTTTTAGCCAGTTATAGCGAGCAGGAAAACGGCACTTTGCTTGGTTATCATCATCGCTTTTAAACGCCGCTATAGTCGCTAAAAGCTCTGCATGAGGGTCTGTTTTTCCCACCTCAGAAAAGAAAAATTCTGAGCTATCCACTTCACTTTCATACATAGAAAGAAAAGGCTGATTATAATGACCCAGCTTAAGCCAATAAGGATGATGAGCTATTTCGAGTGTCGGTGTTGTTGAATATGCTAAACAGCTGAATAACAAACAAGAAGAAAGTAAAATACCACGCATAATAGAATAAAAGCCCATTAAGGGCTTTATATTTAAAAAGTACACGCTAGATTAAGATAGTGTGTAAGTAGCAAGTTGCGCATCGCTAGCAACAAGCGTATTAAGGTTCTCTAAAACTAATTGAGATGTCACATTTTCTGATGTGAATACGTTAGTAAACTGTGTCTGTACTAACTTATTAAATGCTGCTTTATCTTGCGCTTGAACGCCCCATACTTCAGCAAGCGTATCAAGAGTTTCACCTTCGCCACGTGACATATCACGTGCAAGTTGTTCCATATTGCCATCAATGAATGTCGCAACTTTAGTTGAAGCTGTCACTGTACCATTACCGTTACAGCCTAAAGTACCAAATGTAATACCAAATGTTTGGTTACCTGAAATACCATTTGTCGTTGCACCAAGAACTTTAACAACTTTACCTTGTTGACCAGCAAATAACATTGAACCTAAACCACAACCGATGTCTTGATCAGCCATTGCATTTGAAAGTGGAAGTAGAGAAAGTGCAGAAATAGCAATAATTTTTTTCATATCCTGAATCCTTTAAGATAAATCGTTATTCGAATTAATAACGCATTATTAGCTTAGCTAGATTCAGATTAAGGACAAACTCTTTTTTAAAAAAAAGTAAAATTAGTTACATTAAATGTTCAAAAATCAACCAATCTAGCATTTAATAGACTACACAAGTCATGGGGCTTAAGCGCAATTTCAAGGCCTCGCTTACCGGCTGAGACATAGATAGTATCGAAATTTATTGCAGATTGATGAATAAAAGTAGGTAAACGCTTCTTTTGGCCAAGCGGACTGACTCCCCCCAAAATATAACCAGTTGTGTTTTCTACTTTGTGCTGAGGGGCCATAGTTACTTTCTTTACTTTTGCTGCCTTAGCAAGCATCTTCATATTTACCTGTTGACTCACAGGGACTACTGCAACCAAAAGCTGTTGTTCGGCATCTTCAAGGACTAAAGTTTTAAACACTTGCTCAGCGGGCAAGTTAAGCTTTTCAACCGCTTCAAGGCCAAATTGGGTATGTGCAGGATCGTGATGATAACTCAGCACATCATAAAAAATACCTTTGTTTTTTAATAAATTGATTGCAGGTGTCATTAAAAGTTCCTTTAACAAAAAAGCGCCTGAACTTTATCAAAGCTTTGGGCACTTGGGATAGTAAGAAAATAAAGGCTTTGCATAGTAAATATCCCGAAAAACCACACTGATAAGCTACACTAAAAGTATGAGCAATAGATAAAGCGTGGCAACTATGTCAAAACACATTAGTCTCTATTTGGCGAAACAATGTTTTATCATCATCACACTCTTGTATTCAATTAATTTTGTTTGTAATGAATACGTAGCATGGACCGCGTTTATAGATTGCCAAAGTAAATGCGAAACACTAGGAATAGAAAAAGGTCAGATCCAAGAAACAACCTTTAAGGACGATGTCATATTATGCCGATGCCTAGCTGAAAATGATTACTACGTAGTACTAAACTGAATCTGAAAATACCCACTAGGAATTAAAAAAATATAACGTATTATGAATTCAGTATTAGTTAAGGAAAGGAAACTACATGTTTTTAGACTACTTTGCACTAGCCATGCTAGTGTTTGTGACCGTCGTAATATTTTATGGTGTGATAGCCATTCACGATATTCCCTACGAAATTGCCAAAAAACGTAATCACCCCCACCAAGATGCCATCCATTATGCAGGCTGGGTTAGCCTATTTACCCTACACGTACTATGGCCATTTTTATGGGTTTGGGCCACCTTGTGGCGTGATGACCGCGGCTGGGGTTTTAACCAAATTCAAAAGGAACAAGAAGACTTAGCTGAGAAAGTGGCTAGCCTGACAGCCACAGTGGCAGCACTACAAGCACAAATTAATGCTCAATCGAATAATAAAGAGAAATAGAATATGGATTTGTTATTAATACTTACATATACCGCATTGTGCATTGGCATCTTCAAACTCTTTAAAATCCCCCTTAACAAATGGACAGTACCAACCGCTGTTCTTGGTGGTGTAGTACTGATCGGCGCATTAATTCTATTAATGAACTATAACCACCCACATTCAAATATGGCGAGTAGTGCGTATGTTACAACGCCGATTGTGCCAAATGTGCGTGGTACAGTAGAAGAAGTTGCGGTAAAGCCGAATCAACCAGTTAAAAAGGGCGACTTATTGTTTCGCCTAGACGACACCTTATATCGAGCAAAACTAAATCAAGCTATTGCAGCTTTACAAGATGCAAAACAATCGGTACTTGGTTTAGAAGCTGCCTATAAATCAGCACAAGCCAGTGCGCTGATGGCTAAAGCTGAATATGACCGTAGTAAGAAAGAATACGAACGCTATGAAAAAGGCGCAAAAAGCGGCGCCTATTCAAAAGGTCAAGTTGATAATAAATTAGGGGTGTATTTAGCGGCAAAAGCAAGTTACGAAGCAGTACAAGCCGAAGAGTTACGTCAGAAACTAGCATTTGAGTCAGAAATTAACGGCGAACAAACAAAAATAGCCGCTGCTCGCGCTAATTTAGAGCAAGCCCAATTTAACTTAGACAGCACTAGCGTGCATGCACCCACCGACGGCTATGTCACACAACTGACATTACGTCCGGGGATGATTGCCGTGCCTATGCCACTGCGACCAGTGATGACCTTTGTGCATAAAGAAGACACTGTTTATGTTGCGGCATTTCGACAAAATTCATTATTAAGACTCGAACCTGGTTATAAAGCTGACTTTATCTTTAAAGCAATTCCAGGCAAAACCTTCGCTGGCGAAGTAATCGATGTGTTACCCGCAATTGGTGAGGGACAAGTACAAGCACAAGGAACACTGATGGGCACTGAATTTTTTGCCCGTCAAGGCCGCGCAATTGTTACTTTAAAAATCACTGACGACATGAGTGAATATCATCTGCCACAAGGAACAAGCACTGAAGTAGCTGTTTATTCAGAACATTTTGAACATGTTTCTGTGATGCGTAAGGTGTTGATCAGAATGAAAAGCTGGCAAAACTACTTATTCTTAGATCACTAAACTCAAAATCGAAGCGTAAAAAAAGGCGCTGATTAGCGCCTTTTTACTATCTAACTCAAGTTACTTAACTAGGAGTTACTTAGTTAGATCATCGAAGAATTTCTTCACACCGTCAAAGAAACCTTTTTCTTTTGGACGGTTTTTAGACCCATCTTTACCCATGCTTTGCTCAAGCTCTTCAAGCAATTCACGTTGACGGTCATTTAAGTTCACCGGTGTTTCAATAACCACTTTACAGATTAAGTCGCCTTGTGCGCCGCTACGAACAGACTTAACGCCTTTACCACGCATACGGAACATTTTGCCTGTTTGGCTTTCTGAAGGGATCTTCAGTTTTGCGCGACCATCCAAAGTTGGTACTTCAATTTCGCCACCCAGTGCAGCTGTTGTAAAGCCAATAGGTACTTCACAGTACAGATTGTTACCATCACGTTGGAAGATTGGGTGCTCACGTACTGACACTTGTACATATAAGTCACCTGCCGGTGCGCCATGCATCCCCGCTTCACCTTCACCTGATAAGCGAATACGGTCACCTGTATCAACACCTGCTGGGATCTTAACTGATAAGGTCTTCGTTTTTTCTACGCGACCTTGACCATGACAGCTGTCACATGGGTCAGAAATAATTTGACCTGTGCCCTGACACGTAGGACATGTTTGCTGAACCGCGAAGAAACCTTGGCGCATTTGTACTTGGCCAGCACCGTGACAAGTAGTACAGGTTTTTGGTTTAGAACCCGCTTTTGCACCGCTACCGTCACATGGTTTACAGCTAACCCAAGTTGGCACTTTAATTTCAACATCTTTACCACGAACCGCCTCTTCCAGGCTTAAGTCCATGTTGTAACGTAAGTCAGACCCACGTTGTTGGCGCGATTGTCGACGACCACCGCCACCAAAGATATCTCCAAACACATCACCAAAAATATCGCCAAAATCACCATGACCGCCGCCGAAGCCACCGCCATGACCACCACCACCTTGTTCAAAGGCTGCATGGCCGTATTGATCATACATCTGACGTTTTTGTGGATCAGTTAGTACTTCATAGGCATCTTTTACTTCCTTGAATTTAGTTTCAAGGTCTTTATCACCTGCGGTACGGTCTGGATGATATTTCATCGCTAAGCGCTTATACGCTTTTTTTATGTCTCGTTCGCTGGCATCTTTGCTCACGCCGAGAACTTCATAATAATCGCTTTTTGACATATCTATCACACTACTCTTTTTACTGCAGTTACACTGCGTAAGGTAAGTCGAACGACTTTACCGATCATATACATGCAAAAGGCGCGTCAAGCGAAATCGCTGGCGCGCCTCAATCATTTCATCCTAACTTAATTGGCTAAACAAAGCAGCCATTATCGCGTTAGGCAGAAGCGAAACGAGCAATTACTTGTCGTCTTTCACTTCTTCGAACTCTGCATCAACAACATCGTCGTCTTGTTTTGCAGAAGATTGCTGTGCACCTGCATCAGCACTACCTTGTTGTTGTGCTTTCGCTTGCGCAATTTCCATTAGCTTTTGTGATTTTTCAGCAAGAGCTTGTGTTTTCGCTTCAATCTCTTCTTTCTTTTCACTCTTAATCGCCGCTTCTAGCTCAGTAAGGGCAGCTTCGATTGCTTCTTTATCTTCTGCTGGTAATGCATCACCCGCTTCTTCGATTTGCTTACGTGTACCGTGAACCATTGCATCAGCTTGGTTACGTGTAGCTACTAGCTCTTCGAATTTTTTATCTTCTTCAGCGTGTGCTTCAGCATCACGAACCATTTTTTCTACTTCTTCATCACTTAGACCTGAAGAAGCTTGAATCGTGATCTTCTGCTCTTTACCTGTATCTTTATCTTTAGCAGATACGTGTAAGATACCGTCCGCGTCTACGTCGAATGTTACTTCGATTTGTGGTGTACCACGTTGCGCTGGGCGGATACCTTCTAGGTTAAATTGACCTAGAGATTTGTTATCGCTTGCACGCTTACGCTCACCTTGTAGTACGTGAATCGTTACCGCTGATTGGTTGTCTTCAGCTGTTGAGAATACTTGCGATTTCTTAGTAGGAATCGTCGTGTTTTTCTCAATTAGTGCTGTCATTACTTGACCCATAGTCTCGATACCTAGTGATAACGGAGATACGTCAAGTAGTAGTACGTCTTTAACGTCACCAGCTAGTACACCACCTTGAATCGCTGCACCTACTGCAACGGCTTCATCTGGGTTAACATCTTTACGTGGCTCTTTACCAAAGAACTCAGCAACTGTTTTTTGTACTAGAGGCATACGAGTTTGACCACCAACAAGGATGATGTCATTTACGTCGCTTACTGATAAATCAGCATCAGCTAGTGCACGCTTAAGTGGCTCGATTGACTTAGTTACTAAGTCTTCAACAAGTGACTCAAGTTTTGCACGAGTAACTTTAACGTTCATGTGCTTAGGACCAGTTGCGTCAGCAGTCACGTACGGTAAGTTAACTTCTGTTTGCTGTGCAGAAGACAGTTCAATCTTCGCTTTTTCAGCAGCTTCTTTAACACGTTGCATTGCAAGTGGGTCGTTCTTAAGGTCGATACCTTGATCTTTCTTGAACTCTTCAACTAAGTAGTTGATAACACGGTTATCGAAGTCTTCACCACCTAAGTGAGTGTCACCGTTAGTTGCAAGAACTTCAAACGTGTGCTCGCCTTCTACTTCGTCAATTTCGATGATAGAGATATCGAAAGTACCACCACCTAAGTCGTAAACAGCAACAACGTTTTCACCTTTGTTTTTGTCCATACCGTATGCAAGTGCAGCGGCTGTTGGCTCATTGATGATACGTTTAACTTCAAGACCAGCAATACGACCAGCATCTTTAGTAGCTTGACGTTGTGAGTCATTGAAATAAGCAGGTACTGTGATTACTGCTTCTGTTACTGGCTCACCTAAGAAGTCTTCTGCTGTTTTCTTCATTTTCTTCAGCACTTCTGCTGAAATTTGTGGTGCAGCACGTTTTTCGCCACGCGCTTCAACCCATGCATCACCGTTATCAGCTTTTACAATTTTAAAAGGCATGATACCGATATCGCGTTGTACTTCTTCGTCTTCAAAACGACGACCAATTAGACGCTTGATGGCAAATAATGTGTTAGTTGGGTTAGTTACTGCTTGGCGTTTTGCAGGTTGACCAACTAATGTTTCACCGTCTTGCGTGTATGCAATGATCGATGGTGTTGTGCGATCGCCTTCCGCGTTTTCGATAACGCGTGCTTTATCACCGTCTAGTACTGCTACACAAGAGTTAGTAGTACCTAAATCGATTCCAATAATTCTACCCATGAATCTTCTCCAACTTCAAAATTCGTTAAAACGTTCGATGACTAGTAAATAGGGGTGCAGGAAACTGAATTCAACTGTAAAAATGAAAAAAATTTACTTTTTTTTGAAATATTTTCCAAATGGGTATTTTTTCCTCAAAAAGAGAGGTTTTTTAACACTTCTAGTAATACAAACAAACTGGTCTGATGACTTTAGCTGTGCTATAACCTTGTCCATAGCAATAAATGTTAAGGAAAATTATGCATTTTGATCAATTACTCGCCATGGCAACAGAACTTGGTAAAGACAAAACAAAAGTAATGCAGTTTCCAGAAAACTGGTGCCAAGGTCGCACTGCGTTTGGTGGTTTATCAGCAGCTTTATTATATCAAGCAATTCGTCAACATATCGACAACTCTCGTCGTTTACTATCTTTAAGCACTAACTTTGTTGGTCCGTTAATCGCTGACTGCGACTTTTCAATTGATGTTGAAGTTTTACGCGAAGGTAAAAACAGTGCGCAAGTACTTGCTAAAGTAATTCAAAATGGCGATGTTTGTGTTATCACACAAGCCTGTTTTGGCGCTAATAGAGAATCAGCAGTACGCGTAGATGTGTCAAAAAGCATGCAGCTTAAACCAGTAGACGAACGTTTTACTCTGCCTTATAAAGAAGGTTTAATGCCGGCATTTTTCCAGCACGTCGCACTATGCTTACAAGACGGAAATATGCCATTTTCTGGCGCTGACACATCACATTTAGGCGGCTGGATGAAATTTAAACATAAACCAGAACACATGAGCGAAGCGCATATCATTGCCCTTACGGATGCATGGCCGCCTACCCTATTACAAATGTATAAACAGCCAGCCCCAGCCAGTAGCATGTCGTGGTATATCGAGTTTGTTGAAGAGCCAAACATCGCTGATGATGCTTGGATTGGCTATGAAGCTGTTACACATCATAGTAAAGATGGTTACGGTCTTGAAGATGGCTGTATTTGGAGTGATGATGGCAAGCTCATCGCACTAAGCCGCCAAACTGTTGCTTTATTTGCGTAATTCATGGCTGCTTATTTGCGCATATTCAGTGCCATCAAGGCGAATTATCGCTTGATATTCGCCAGATTCTACAATTTGGCCTAGGCCTGTGTTAAAGGTATCCTTTAAAACTTCACTATTGAAAAATGCAGGTCGAGGTGCTTCATTAAATATTGGATGCACAACGAAAGGTTTTATTTCGGCTGTCTGCTTATATTGTTCAAGATAATATAAAAAAACACGTCTTTCGAGAATGATAACGTCAACCCATCCCTTCATTAAATGGTCAACTTGTGCCTCTTGGTTTACTACCTCATCATAAGAACGAAGTATACGTGTCACTGATTTGAAAGGTGCTTCAATAAAATTGGTCGCATTTTGAAAACCCAGCACACTTTTACCAGCTAAATCATAAATGCTGTCTATTTTTAAATTTTGTTCAGCCAAACTTATCGCTACATTTTGATAGCGTAATAGTGGTTCACTTTGGTATATATTTGTACTCGCTCCAGAAGCGAAATTTAAAGCTATATCAACTTTTCCTTGCAGCAACTGCTGCTCTACACGCTTGTTTGGCATGTATTGCACAACAATGTTACTGATCCCTTGAGATTTAAACGCTGCTTTTAATATTTCTAATTGAATACCACTATCGTTATCTTTAATAACATAAGGAGGGAGATAAGAACTGGCTGCAACAACAATAGGGTCTTCTCCAGCTTGCTCTGATAAACATAGGCCCTTACAACTTACAAACAACAAAAGGATAAAAAAATGTTTCACTACACACCTTAATAGACAGTTGCATAGTTAATCTATGCGCCTTGCGTAAATTCTAGCCTATTTTAGGAAAGGGTGCATTTGAATTTATCGAGTTATTGATGCAAACTAAACTAAGTTCTTGTTTATGAGACCCTAAGTTTGCAAACAGCCTGTCCTAGCTGCGACCTTGTCGTTGAGATCCCACATTTAAGTGCGAAACAAGTAGCGGTTTGTCCTCATTGCAAAACCAAACTGTCTTCTTCGCAAGCAAATCAAGATAGTGCTGTCGTAGCGCTGAGCTTAAGTGCGATCTTAATGCTGTTAAGTAGCATGTTTTACCCGTTTTTATCTTTTTCAAGCAGTGGCATCACCCAAACTATAACCTTACCTGATGCGGCACGTATTCTGTTTAACTACGACAATGACTTTTTAGGATTATTCATAGATATCAGCATCATAGGCTTACCTATGTTACTGCTTGTGCTGATAATCCCATTACATTTAGGGTTACTTAAGATACTCCCTTATCAATGGGGGAAAAGGCTCTTAAAAACAACATTTGCACTGCAGCCTTGGATTATGTCAGAAATATTTTTAATTGGTGTCATGGTCAGTATGGTAAAAATAATGTCGATGGCTGACATTGAATTTGGTGTGAGCTTTTGGGCTTATGGCGCATTTGTTATTAGTTATATTGCCACCACTGCTAAGCTCAATAAACAAAATCTATGGTATCAACTCAAAGAGCCTGTTTTTATAGAGCAAATCAAGCCGAATACTCGTGCAATCGACCAAGGCCTTAGGGCTTGTCATGTATGTGGTCAACTATGCGACAGTGAAATCTGTTCTCGGTGTGAATCAAAAACATACACTCGTAACCCTTTTAGTGTACAAAAAGCGGCAGCATGGCTGATCACTTCCGTTGCCTGCTATATACCTGCAAATATTTACCCAATCATGTACACCACTAGCCTAGGTGATGAAACCCCCTCAACCATAATTGGTGGGGTGATGATCTTGTGGAATAGTGGTTCTTACCCTATCGCAATGATCATCTTTTTAGCGAGTGTTGTCGTACCACTTGCAAAAGCTCTCATTTTGAGTTTTTTATGCTTTATGGTGATGCAGCCGGCAAACAGACAAACCAAAAGCTACACACGAATTTATCAATTAACTGAATTTATTGGAAAATGGTCAATGATCGATGTATTTGTTGTGGCAATTTTAGTAGCCTTAGTACAGTTAGGAAATTTGATGTCAGTAACGCCTGGAATAGGTACTATATTCTTTACAACAATGGTGATTTGCCAGATGCTGGCAGCCCATGCATTTGATCCACGTTTATTGTGGGATTCCCCTAATAACTTAAATAAAGTAAAACAAGAGACCTTGGCATGAGCGAAAAAGCAAATATAAAAACAGCGCCAAACATATCGGCAATCTGGATTATTCCTGTAATCGCTTTATTCATCGGCGCATGGATGCTGTATCAATACCAAGCAAATAAAGGTACAACAATCTTTATCAAAATGCCCCATGCTGAAGGTATTATCGCAGGCAAAACAGAAATAAAGGTACGCAGTGTAAAAATCGGTCAAATTGACCATGTAAGACTCTCAGATGAACAAGATAGTGTAATTGCACGAGCACAAATAGATAAACACTATGAAGACCTTTTAACGGATGATGCGAAAATTTGGGTTGTTAAACCACGCATTGATGATACCGGTATTAGTGGGATGAGTACCCTATTGTCGGGTGTTTATCTGGAGTTTGCTCCAGGCGAAAGTAAAGAAACATCCGAGCGATTTGAACTACAAGATGAACCTGCGCTAATTGCCAATGATGTAAAAGGAGGTCGCTTTATCCTCCATGGCTATAACGCTGAAGTGCTCGATGTGAGTACAGGTATCTATTTTAAGGATTACAAAATAGGGCAAATAGAAACGGCTACTTTTGATTGGAAAAATCAAGCCATGAAATATGGTATTTTCATTAATGAGCCTTATCAAAACCTGATCACGCTTAATTCTATCTTTTGGGTTAACTCAGGTATACAAATTGATTTGTCTGCCGATGGTATTAATGTCAATACGGGCTCTTTGAGTAAGTTACTTAAAGGGGGGATTTCTGTTGGTATTCCTGAGCAACAGAAACCGGGGGAAATTGCCACAAATGGCCATAGCTTCTCACTAAGTAATAGCTACAAAGCTGCTCTTGAAGAGCGATTTTATGACTTTGATTATTATCTAATTGACTTTGAACAATCAATTCGTGGATTACGTCCTGGTGCGCCAGTTGAATATCGAGGGATGCGCATCGGTACTGTTGTTGAAGCACCTGCAAATGTCATTATAAATGGCAAACCAGCCCACTTTAGAGTCGATAACACTGCAGTGCCAGCGCTGATTAAAATTGAGTATGGAAGACTCTACCATGACAATGTTGCAGCCAGAGAGTTCTGGCAGTCAAGTTTAGATGGCTGGATTAAAAGTGGTTTAAGAGCCTCATTAAAGCCAGGAAACTTATTAACAGGTGCAGTGTATGTGGACTTGGACATTTATGATAATGCTGAACCTGCAGAATTAACAACTATTGCTGACTATACAGTATTCCCAAGTGTTTCAAGTGGAATTACCGTCATTGCTGATCAAGTCTCTGATGTATTAAATAAAGTCAATAATCTCAAAATCGAAGACAGTTTGGCACAAATGCAAACGACCTTTGCAGAATACCAAGCACTTGCACATGACATGCGTGAATTGCTTAATAAACAAGATACTCAAGACTTACCTGGTGATATTAATCGCAACTTTGCTGAGATGACCAAGAGCATGCAACAGTTCGATAAGACAATGAAGCAATTTGAAAAAACTATGGCAAGTTACGAACAAGGATCAACATTCCATGAGCAATTACAAACAACCTTGTCTGAATTTAAACGTTTAAGTGAAGAGCTACAACCACTTACACGTGGTTTAAACCAGCAACCGAATATGTTGATCTTTGATAAAGAGCTACCTGCAGATCCAACGCCGAGGAAACAATAATGAACTTTAAACTCTGTGCTTCAATTGCATCAGTGCTGTTACTTTCGGCCTGTAGCCAAACTTCATTCTCAACCATTGAGTATTATCAATTTTCGCAGCCGATAGTGGCAATGCAACGCTTAGCGGAGAATACCCAAGCTCAGCTCAGAATTAACACAGTAAAGTTACGTGGTGCGCTAAATAATCGTGGTATCGCCATGGTGCTTGATAACAACAGAGTGAATGCTGCTAACTATCATTTATGGAGTGAATCTCCTGATTTGATGTTAACTGCCAGTGCTCATCAACAACTTTACACTGAGCTTGATAATTGGATGGTTATAAAAGGCTTACCTGTGATCACCGATTTAGACCAGCAAAGCTTTTATGAATTAGAGTATGAGCTACATCACTTTAACGGTGATGAGCAAGGTAATGCGAATATTGCAGGGCTTTGGCGCTTGTACTATACAACTCCTGAATCTGGCAGAAAGTTGAAGGCGGTCAATTACTTCAATGAGCTTACACCTTTACAAGCAAGTGATTACGAGGGACTTGTAGCCACCCTTGAGTCAACTTGGCTAAAGGTTAACAAACAAGTTGCAAACGAAGTGTCAAAGCTTGCTATTTAGTAAGAGTTTAAGTGGCTGATTGTCATCGTTAATGATGACATCGCCTATAAACTCAAAGCCTAGTTTTTGTAGTACCTTTTGCGAGCCAATATTTGTTTGCGAGGTTATTGCTGCAAGCACCCCAAGATCTAATACGTGTTTTTTGGCCATCAGCAACCTAGCTGCCGATGTAATAATGCCCTTGCCTTCATAGTTGGCTAACAACGCGAACCCTAAATCAGGAATAGCTAATGCATCACGCTGAAACAGCCCCACCATACCAACCGGTGTACCATCAGCTAAACAGACAATATAACTACCAAAGCCATATTGCTGGTGGCTATTTATAAAGGTTTGTTGAATATAATGCTCTGCTTGTGCTGGTGTATTTATATTTTTATTTCCGATATGCTCTAAAAATGTTGCTTGGTTTAAAAGCTCAACAATAAATGCCGCATCATCAGGCTGGCCAGCACGTAAATATATATCTGTCATATATTAAAATACCTTACTTACCACATCATTGGTAAAATTAAGACAATCTAAAACACGCTCTTTTTGCACTGCTGAGAGCTCGTCAATGGCGAAATAAGCATACTCAGTATGCTCATTACTCAACACAATCTGGGCATCATTAGGCAGATGTGCCCGAAAAATAAACGCATGAGAATTAAATGCAGTGTGATAATAAACACCACTTAAATAAGCGATATCTACCTCACAATTAAGCTCTTCTTGGCATTCGCGAAGTAACGCTTGGTGAATTGTTTCGCCTTTATCTAAAGCCCCGCCAGGTAACCCCCAACTTTTTTGACCATAATTAGCTTTAAGTAATAGCACTTGACCTTGGTTGTTAGTTATAACCGCGTGACTACTGAGTCTGTATGTATCTGAAAATGCCATAAACCCTTGCTTAATTAAATTAAAAAAGTAACACCGTTGAAGAGTGTAAAATAATTACCATCGCAATAAAAATTCTTATTGACTAAATTTATATTCAAGATTATTTTTCTTTCGATGTTTTGGGCAAAACAAAAGCAGTATACCCTCTATACTGTCTGGCGCCAGCCAACGCAGGCACTTTCCCTACTGGGTCCATAAAAGTGTGTTCGCGTAAAGCAGTTACTTGAGTCGATAGACTTCGGATTTCTGTAAGCAATCTCGCATTGCTTAACTGTGTGAAAAATATAATGCAAGAACCTTCTGCGTTAAGTTTACTTCCGCCAGTATTGGTGGTTGTTTTGGCCGTGTTTTTACGCCGCCCTATTTTATCTTTACTTGTTGGAGCTTTGTTTGGTTTAGCCATGCTTGGGCCAACAGCTATACTGTCAAACTTTGCTGATATATCGTTAAAAGTGATGCAGGATGAAACCATTGCCTGGCTAATTTTAGTCTGTGGCGGGTTTGGTGCCTTGATTGCCTTATTGGTAAGAACCGGTGGAGCAAGTGCATTTGCTGAATTAGCGTTGAAGTTTGCCAAAGGTCAACGCTCATCTTTGCTAATGACCTTTGTGTTAGGTGTGATTATTTTTATCGATGATTACCTCAATGCATTAACGGTTGGTGAAACCATGAAGCGTATCACCGATAAGTTTAAAATTAGCCGCGAAATGCTAGCTTATGTTGTTGACTCAACTGCCGCACCTATCTGTGTGCTTGTACCACTCTCTACATGGGCGGTATTTTTTGGTGGCCTATTAGTCGATAATAATGTTGCAGCAGAAGGCCAAGGTATTGCCGTATACATCGAAGCAATCCCTTATATGTTGTACGCATGGTTTGCCGTACTTGTTGTATTGCTTGTCAGCTTAAATGTGATCCCTGCTTTTGGGCCGATGAAAAAGGCACAACTACGTGCAATGAATAATCAAATCGAGATCTCAAATAGCCAATACACCGATGTACAAACAGCGGATGAATACGCTGTTAAAGCCGCAGAAGAGAACTTTGAAACAGCAGCATCCAATGGCAAACTCTATAACTTTTTAGTGCCGATTATTTTACTTGTTGCGTTTACTGTTTATTTCGACATTGACGTATATAAAGGATTGCTTGCAACCTTTGCTGTGGTGTTACCGTTTTATATGTTGCAAAAACTAATGACATTGTCAGAACTAGTGGAGCGTATGTTAGATGGTTTTAAAAGTATGATCCCAGCAATTGGAACTGTCGTTGCGGCCTTTATATTTAAAGATGTGTGTGACCAATTAATGCTTCCGCAATATGTCATTAATACTTTAAGCCCTTATATGACAGCACAATACCTACCTGCCGTGGTGTTTTTAGCAATGGCAGTACTTGCTTTTGCAACGGGTTCTAGCTGGGGGATTTTCGCAGTAACTATTCCAATTGTGATGCCACTGGCTTATGCAATTGATGCCAACATTCCTCTAGTAATTGGTGCTTTGTTGTCGGCGTCATCGTTTGGTAGTCAAGCATGCTTTTATTCTGACTCCACAGTACTTGCTGCACAAGGCTCAGGGTGCGACTTAGTCAGCCATGCGGTTACTCAATTACCTTACACCTTACTGGCGGCAACCGCTGCATTTATAGGGTTTTTGCTCATCGCCTAAATTAAAAAGCCCAAGCAATTGCTTGGGCTTTTGTTTATCAACTGATAAGTTACTTTTGGAATTTAATTCCTTTGTAATAAGTTTCTAAGTTTTCAACTTTTGTTTGATTTTTAAGATCTGCAAATGGCTTATCAGCGAACTTGCTACCACGCATTTGAATGTTCAAGCGTGGTGCTTCACTGTTCAGCATGGTTTTCTTGTAATAATCTTTCAAATCAGCCAAGGTTACTTTTTCAACTTCAGCAATAAGCTTTTCTTTAGAGTCAAAGTTAAAGTTTTCACGATACCAATCTGTGATAAGTGGTGACATTTCGTCACTTAGATTCTTAGGTTGCTCTTTTAAAGATACCAGCGTTGCATTTTTAAGTTGTGAAAATGTTTCTTCTGTCATGTTATCAAGCTCTACTGCGTATTGCTTTTTAAACTGATCAAAGCGTTCTTGCATTTCTTTAGGGCCTTTAACTGGTGTTTGGATATAAAGACCTAGTGCAGAGTAATCTTCAATCGGACGGGCTAACGCACCAACAGCATAAGCAAGCTGCTCTTCGGTACGAAGCTTATCAAAAGCAATCGTTCTGAAGTGGCTTTGTAACACTTGCGCTTGAGCCTTTTGCTTATAACCCGGTGTTGGATGAACAACCATATCGATAATCGCTACATCAGCTACATCAATATCCTTTTGCAATACAATACGTTCACCTATTTGTGGCAACCATGCTTTGCTGCGAGCAAACTCAGTAGATTTATGAGCCTTAGGTAATATAGCTGTTAGCTTATTAGCAATAGATTCAACATCATTTTGGTTGTAGTTACCAAACGTGAATACACGTAAATCATTTGCTGCAAGAGTTGATTGCTTAATAGCAGTAAAATCAGCAAGAGTTAGCGTATCTGCCGCCGCAATTAAGGTTTCGGTATCAAATTTACCACTTCGTGTTAGCTTAGAATATTCACCAAATGCTTGATAGAAAGGAAATTGCTTTTGTTGATTTAGTAAATCACGCTTATAACGGTCAATCGCTTGTGCAAAACCATCTTCTGATACATTTAAAGTCAGATTTTCAAGCGCCTGAGCCAATAATACGTCCTGCTTATCAGTAAAACCGCTCAGTGATAATATAAGACCATTGCTTGGCTGTAACCCCAAACTCATACCTGCTACAGCCGCTTCAGTGCTTAATTTACTTTGCTCTAAGTTATACAGATCAGCCCAAATTGAGTAAAGCACCTGTGCTTTTACATCAACTAATGCATCAGGTGTGTTAATGTAAACTTCAACAAGCCCTTTAGGTTGCTCAGCAAATTGCTGACTTGCTTGGCGCCAAACTTTGACACCTTGCTTATCAAAGACCAGTTTAGGATGTGCTTGCTGTTTAAATTCCGCGGTCTTAATAGCAAAACTTTCTGGCAGTAAGCGGTTTACAGTAGGTAAAGCTAAAGCATATTCGCTTGGTTTATTCCAGCTTGCAACTTCTTCGTCGCTGATATCTTCAATACGATATTTACCATCGTAAAAATGTAGCTGCGAGTCTGTCTCTTCTTGCTTTGAAATATACCAAATACGTAGCGTCTCTTCGTTTAACTGTGAAAGCACGTTTTGGACAGCGTCAGCATCAAACTTTGCATAATAGTAAGGTGCATTAATTGCGTTGTTCACTGGGAACTTTTGCATACTATCAGTAAGGTTACTTACGTAGCCAAACTCATCACCTTTTTCAAGAAATTGAAACTCATTGTTTAACGAAGTACGAATTTCATTAAAATACTTGCTATCAACACCCTGCTCTTTAATTAACGCAATATACTGCATTACCATAGCAACAATTTCTTCACGGTTTTGCATGCCGGCGTCAGTTAGTTCAATACTTACTGTTAAGCTGCCGTAGTTACCATATTGTGTAGGTGAATCAGAAGCAGATAAACGTGATACCCAGCCTTTATCGCGTAATATTTGTGCCGGGCTGCCTTGCATTTCATTACTTAACAAGTAAGACACAAAGCGATTAGGTTTAACTGCAAACTGTGAACTGTTATCGGTGATTGTAAATTCAAGTTGTAATTGTTTTACGTCTTCATTTGGTGAATAGTAAACACGTTTACCACCAGCTTTATCAAAATCAAGTTTATCTGTTACTGTTGGTTTTTCGATATGTTTATTTTCGATATCTGCAAAATACTGTTTAGCTTTTGCTTCCATTTCAGCTAGCGGACGGTTAGAAATCATCGCCACTTTCATGATATTAGATGAATAGTATTTATTATAAAAAGCAACCGTTTCTTTATGTAAATCACTGCCTTCTTTATCACCTAGCGTTTCTAGGTTACCAATTAAGAAACGGTTTGCAGGATGGTCTCCCATCATTTTGCGTGCTAATTTAAATTGTCCAAAAAAGTCCATTTCACGACGCATTGACCATTCAGCATTAACCGCATTTTTTTCTTTATCAGTGTATTCAGGGTAAAGCTTAGGTGCTTTAAAAAATTCAGAAAAACGGTCTAATGCTTCATCATAGGCATCGTTATTTACTTTAAACATATAATTAGTGATATCTAACCAAGTGTAAGCGTTGTGCGCACCACCGTTTTTGGTCATAAAATCACTATAACCTTTGGTATCAGGATAGCGGTCTGTACCTAGGAAAAGCATATGTTCTAGATAATGTGCCATACCTTGTTGCGACATTGGGTCGTGTAGTAAACCGACACCAACACTAAGTGCAGCTGCTGACTTTTCTACACTCGGATCTGAGATTAAAATAACATCAATCTCATTATCTAGTTTTAGTGTTTTATATTCTCGGGCATCATTTGGACTGACAACCAAAGAATCAGGTATAAGGCTGCTATTAGCTGTAGATGAAGTCATAGTAGATGTTGAAGAACACCCAGCTAACACAGCAAATGCGATTGCACTAAGGCCCATTATTTTTTTCATTATTATGTATCCATTAGATATTGAATCAATTTTTATTTATGATGAGTTTTCATCAGCCGCAATTCAATGCTTTTTAACAGACTAACACTAAAAGTTTGTAACACATTGTGAAAAAGCAATGCAAAAGGCTAAAAATCATAATAATTACAATATAAAAGGATGAGTTATGGAAAAGTGGCTAATCGTAGCGATGTTTACTCAGGTATTACTTACATTCATAGTAATGTACATTATGGGCAAGCGCCGCTTTAGCGCAGCTAAGAAAAAAACCATAGAAATGAAAGACTTTCTTACAATGGATTTAGAAAAAGCAGGTGCGCACGTGCGTGTTGCAGATCGTAACTTTATAAATCAGTTCGAAATGCCTGTACTGTTTTTTATTGCGTGTTTAACTGCACTACAACTAAATGCTGTAGGTACTGTTTTTGTTGGCTTTGCTTGGGCTTATGTCGTTTTGCGCATAATCCATAGCTTTATACATTTAACCTCTAATACGTTAAAGGCTAGATATTATAGCTTTGTTATCAGTAGCTTTATTATGCTGATTATGTGGGTACTGATATTAATAACAATCTTTTAATACTCAGTAATACTAAGAAATAAGGCGCTTTTAAGCGCCTTATCAAGGAATTATTTACGACGACAAAAGCCAAACAAAGCTAGTAAAGACAGCATCCACGCCATACTACCACCTGAGCCACTGTCTAAATCACCTGAAGGCTTATCTTGTTTGATCAGCGTGTTTTCTTTTGGTTTTAATAATTGAGAAGAGTTCGGATCATCGTCAAGAATTACCACACTATTAATAGTTACTAAATTCTCACCATTAAAGCCTGAGGTATCTGTTGGACATTGATCGTTATTTAAACCAACAACAGGAATATCACCACAGTGTGTGAGTTCAGTGATTTTATCTAACACCATTTGGCTTTCAGCTGTAATTTGGCCGAACACAGTAAAACCACCATTTTGAAGATCTAAATTAGCGCTATTGTCTTTTAAATTGAAAAACCATTGGCTAGTTGCACTATTTGCATTACCACCTTGCTTAGCCATCGCAATGGTGCCTTTCACATTAGATAGTTTAGGCTCATTTTTTATCGCGTCATTTGTTTCAATAGCTTTAAAATCAGAATCAAATTTAAATCCTCCGCCTTGTAAAACAAAATTCTCAACAGAGCGATGAATGACACTACTATTATAAGTGCCCTCTTCTACATAGTTTAAAAAGTTTTCTACAGTTATTGGGGTGTGTTGATCAAATAGATTAACTGTAATCGTGCCTTGGTTAGTTTGCATTTCAATGATAGTTGAATTGGCGCTGTAGCTTGCTGCACAAAGCACAGAGGCAATTAAATATTTTTTCATTTTTTATCTTTCCTGATATTTTTATTCTAAAACTACAGCAAGACTAAACAAAAACGCTAGGCGCTTAAATAGCAAACAAAATAGTTACACAAAACGCGCCAAACCAATTACAAGTTAGTTACATTTATTTACACCGCGTATTCATTATGGTTATAAAAAATATAAATCTTAAATCAAAATCGTCTTATCAAATACACTGAGTTTGTTAGTATTTGCATGACAACAAAGAACACACAGGAATAAACCATGGCGAATGAAGATAACGCAATATGCGATTTTGGCTTACACCAAGGTGAGCCGTATAGTAAATTACCAGCGAGCTTCTTAAATTGGATGGTTGGTAATAACCATCAAAAATCACATTATGCAGAACAAGAGTTAATTCGTAGGCAACTCGCTGCGACTGGACAATTGAATACCGAAAATAGCAATAAAAATCTATAAAAGACATTTAATTTAAATATAAGTCGTTTAAACTAAGCGCTTAATTAACTACTGCTTTTAACAGGCAAACAATTATGCGCTTTTTTTTATCTTCTTTTTTACTGCTTACCTTAGCGGCTTGCAGCTCTTCTACACACACTGATTCAGTACAATACCTCACATTACTCCATACAAACGACAACCATGGTCGCTTTTGGCACAATGAGCAAGGTGAGTATGGTATGGCAGCTCGTAAGACCTTAATTGATCAATTAAGAGCTGATGCTAAAGCAAAAGGTCATGCAGTATTATTACTCTCAGGTGGCGACATCAATACAGGTATTCCCGAGTCTGACTTACAGCATGCAGAGCCTGATTTTAAAGGTATGTCTATCATTGGTTATGATGCCATGGCTATAGGTAATCATGAATTTGATAACCCACTGGCAGTACTTGATCAACAACAAAAATGGTCTAACTTCCCATTTTTATCTGCCAATATTATAGATAAGGCAACTGGCGAGACACGTTATCAAGGATATAAGATCTTTGAGAAGAATGGCCTAAAAATAGCTGTAATCGGTTTAACAACCACAGATACAGCTAAAATAGGTAACCCTCAATATATTGGCAACCTTGAGTTTAAAGACCCAACAGCAGTTACAGCAAAGCTAGCTCCTGAAATCGATAAACAATACAACCCTGATATCACTATTGCTGTTACACACATGGGCCATTATGTTGATGCAAACTTTGGCATTAATGCACCGGGTGATGTAACAATGGCTCGTAACCTACCAAAGGGTACACTTGACATAATTGTTGGTGGACATTCACAAGAACCGGTCTGTATGAAAGAAGCCAACGTTGCAGATGAGAGTTTTATACCAGGCAAAGAGTGTAAGCCAGATCAACAAAATGGTACTTGGATCATGCAAGCACATGAGTGGGGTAAATATGTTGGTAAAGCTGAATTCAAATTAGAAAATGGTCAACTAACACTACTTAATTACGCGCTTATTCCGGTAAATCTTTATATCAATGATGAAAACGGCAATAAAAAGTTGGCAGCTGATTACATCGAACCAAACAAAAACTTACAAGATGTACTTGCTGTTTATCAAGCAAAAGGGGCAGCGCAAATTGCTGGAAAGATTGGTGCAGTTGATGAAAAGCTAGAGGGTGACCGTAACAAAGTTCGTTACGAGCAAGTAAACCTAGCACGGGTAATAATTGCTGCACAAATGCAATCTGTTGGTGCTGATTTTGGTATAATAAGTGGCGGTGGTATTCGTGATAGCATTCAAGCTGGCGATGTGAGCTATAAAGACATTTTAAAAGTTCACCCTTTTAAAAACCGTATCACCTATATTGATATGACCGGGAAGGCATTATTTGATTACCTATCTGTTGTGACTTCTTTCCCACCTGATTCAGGTGCTTATTTACAATATTATAAATTAAGCTTTAAGCGTGAAAACGACACATTATCTGATGTTAAAATTGCTGGTAAACCACTTGATATGACGAAAACATATCGTATGAGTATTAACAGCTACAACGCCTCAGGTGGTGATGGCTACCCTACTCTTACAAACAAAGAAGGCTTTGTCAGTACAGATGATACTGACGCACAGGCATTAAAACGTTTCTTTGAGCAAAATAGTCCTGTTAAAGCGGCCGATTTCGCGCCTAAATAAACAAATTAAAAGTAAAAAGGGAAGTCAATGACTTCCCTTTTTTAGTTTTACTTACCTATCACTTCAATATTTTCTAACGTTATGTTCTTTAATCCATAATGATGTAAACGTGAACGCGAACCTTCACCATGCGCTTTCGGTGGATAATAAACATCTTTAACTTCTGGTTGATCTTGCCAAACATCATCAAGCGCAGCGCGGATTTCACTCAAGGTTTTTTCTAAACTATTGGTAAAATTTGGTCTTTTACGGACTGTATGACCTAATTCAACTAACCGGTAAAAATACTTATTAGCAAGTGTAAGTAACTCTTCAGGAACATCCTTATTCTGATTGAGCACTACATCAGGATTTTCAGTACAAAACTCAACCAAAGCCAAATAAAAACATAACGGCTTATTGGCTAATGCAACAGGTTTATCAGGGCTACAATTTGCTGCCAATGTTTTATTTTGAAGATCGACAATCAAAATAGGTTTTGTTTTACTATTCGGTTCAGGTTCAGGAAGTTGTTTTGCAACTTGTAATTTTGTGCGTTCACTTAAGAAGAATAAATAACTAATCGCAAGTGAAAACAAACATACCAAAATAAATACTGCAATATCATTTTTACTTAAAATATTGTTATTAATAACAAAACTAATAGTAAAAACTTTTTGTGGTGTTTGAAGTTGCTTTTCAATCAGATCTGCTCTTGCTGGAAACTCTGTAATTCCTTCGATGGAATAAACAAAAATCGGGGTTTCTTTAAGCTGCGAATTAAGCTTAGCAAGGTAGTCAATAACAGCCTCTTTACTACCAGAATGCTTTAAAAAGTCATCAGGAAGGTTTAAATGAGTTAAATCTAAGGCGATTCGCTTCTCTATATTTGCCAAGCTTAATTGATTATTCTCTGTTGACTTAACCGCTTTTGCAAGAATATAGCTACCAAATAAGACCAGACAAATAACAAAGAATAAACAACCATAAATTAGCTTTACTCTAATTGGTAGCATTGTTTACCTCAGCATTTATTCGCATCGAGTGTTGCGTTTTACAGTTAAAGAATGATTGAACGTGATTGAAATAATGAGAATTTTGGTCATGCGCTAAATCAATTAAACGTTTTTGAACAGCACAGAGAAGATCTGTGTTTTCGTCTTGCATTTTAAGGTACCAACGGCTGCCACTAATGTTGTCACTGATGGGAGTAATATAATTGATTGAAAAACGTTGCTGGTCTATGTCTTGCCAATAAGAAGAAATTAGATCAACTTTACCGCTTGCTAGTAATTCTCTCAGCTCTGAATGAGAGCCAGCATAGGTAATGTCTAAATTCTCTAAATTTATATCTAACTTTTTAAACAACTGTTTTGGCAAAATATGACCAGAACGGCTTGTAGGGTAATCTAAAAGGCCAATTCGTTTGTCAAGAAAATAACTTTTATCTAGCCGCGGCTTTTCTTTGCTTGAAATAAAGTAGGCGGTGTAATCAGGAAAACCAACAACGGCTTTATAGTTGTAAGTTGATTCTGCCATAAAAGCGTTAATTAAGTTTTCTTTTGCGAGGATCAAATCTGCTAATCCTTTACCCAAAAACTCAACTGTATCAGATGTCTTGTAACCCCAATAAGAGGTAACCTTGCCATATTGCTTACTGATAGTGTCGTCTTGACATAATGAAAACGCGACATCTTCAGCTAGCCGTTTACCAGATGAATATACGACAAGTTCATTAAGATTAACCTCAGATTTAGTATCACATTGAAAAGAAGTTTCAATAAACGTATCGATATCAGATATAGGCTTATTTGCTTGTAAAATTCCCACAAAACAAAACAAGCCAAACGACAGAAACAAAAATGTAACAATCAAAGATTTTTTTATTAGTATTGTTCTTAAATTCAATTTTTATAGCCAACAACGCACCCTTGCCTCTATTTGAACAATTATTCTTACTTATTACAACAGGTAATTTTACCTGAAATAAATAACTCATTGTTTTTAAACATATATGAACAAGAAATTATGAATCTTATTGAGTCCTTTCTATTTGTTTTAAAATTCAGGAGAATTAGCACCAAGTAATCGTGCTTCAGGGCACATTCATTTTTGGACACTGAGTCAATGTTACAAAAAACAATAAAGATGTTGCTGTTATCGACACCTGTTATTTCAGCGGTGTTAAGTACTCCGGCTAATGCATGGGGACAAAATGGTCATCGTATTGTTGGTGAAATTGCATCTAAGCATATTACTGACACCACGAGGCAAGCATTAATTCCTTTACTTGATGGCGAGTCACTCCCTCAAATTGCCACTTGGGCCGATGAAATGCGCTCTGCCCCTGAGCAATTTTGGCAAAAAAAGTCATCTCGCTGGCATTACATCAATTTCAAAGAGGGTGATGCTGATCCCCATTTCGACTCTCATGCCCAACACAATAAAGACACAGTGTCTGACATCCTTGAAGGGATGGAATATTCAATTTCAGTTTTACAAAACCAAAAAGCATCACTTGCAGAAAAACAGTTTGCTTTACGCTTTTTAGTTCATCTTGTTGGTGATAGTCACCAACCATTCCATGCAGGTCGCAGTGAAGATCGTGGCGGCAACAATATTTCTGTCACATTCTTCGGGCAAGATACCAATTTACATAGCCTATGGGACTCAAAACTCATTGAAAATGAAAATTTGTCCTATACTGAATTTGCGCAATTTATAAATACAACAAATCAAGCGTTGATAATGGACTACCTTACCAGTTCACCAAGCGATTGGTTAATCGAATCACATAATATTGCAAATTCAATCTATAAAGAAAATGAAACAAACGTTAGTTATAGTTATATCTATAAAAACTTACCAATTGTTAAAACTCGCCTACAGCAAGGCGGGATAAGATTGGCCGGTTTATTAAATAGTTTATTTGATAAATCAGCAAAACCGTTAGTAAAGGCACTTAAGATGCCAACTGACAGCAAACTATAAATGAAACATAACCTCTAACACGGGAAATAACATAATGAAAATCCAACTCCGCAAAACAGCTCTATCACTTGCTATTGCAGCATGTGTTGGTGTGAGTGGTGCAGCGTTAGCAAATGAAACAACATCTGCTATCAAGGGTCAAATCAAAGGTCCTAGCGGCAACCCTGCTGCTGGCACTAAGATTACTATCGTTCACTTACCTTCAGGTTCAACTAAAGAAACTGAAACGAACGATGCGGGTTACTTCACAGCTAAAGGCCTACGCGTAGGTGGTCCTTACCGCGTTGTTGTAGATTCTGACGTATTTGCAGATCAAACTTTCAACAATATTAACCTACAAGTTGGTGCTGACTACCCTGTTAATGTTACGTTAGAGCCGCAATCAGACATCGAACAAATCGTTGTTACAGGTCGCCCTATCAGCCGTATGTCTGGTGGTACAGGTCCTGCTGCGACTTTCACACTTGAAGATTTAGAAAACCAACCAGCTATCAACCGTGACTTAAAAGATATCATTCGTATCGACCCACGTGTAACAATCGATGATAGCCGTGGTTCAATCAACTGTGGTGGTGGTAACCCACGTTTCAACAGCTTAACGCTAGACGGCGTTCGTATGAACGATAACTTCGGTCTAAGCTCAAACGGTTACCCAACAATCGGTGCTCCTTTCTCTTTCGATTCAATCGAGCAGGTTGCCGTTGAACTAGCGCCTTTTGATGTTCAATACGGTGGTTTCACATCGTGTAACATTAACGCAGTTACTAAATCTGGTGGTAACGAAGTACACGGTGGTGTTTTCTTCGATTACACAAATGATTCAATGAAAGGCGATAAAATTGAAGGCGAAGACTACGATAACGGTGATTACACTGAAAAACGTTACGGCTTCAACGTTGGTTTACCACTAATCAAAGATAACCTTTTCTTATTCACATCTTATGAGAAAGTTGAAGGTGTTAAACAGTACGAATACGGCGGTTTAAATACAGGTAGTGTTTCAGCTGCAGACGTAGCTCGTGTACAACAAATCGCTCAAGATGTTTACGGTTATGACGCAGGTGGCATGCCATCAAGCGCACCAGTTGAAGATGAAAAAATCTTAGTTAAGTTAGACTGGAACATCAACGACGATCACCGTGCAAACATAATCTATAACTATAATGATGCTTTCACGCTATCTCAATCAGATGCATACAGCGATACAGTAGCTTTAGAAAACCATTTCTTCAAGCAAGGTGCTGAGTTTACATCAATCATCGGTTCACTTTACTCAGATTGGTCAGACAACTTCTCTACTGAAGTTCGTATTGGTAAATCAGAGCTAGATGCAACAGTACAGTCTTTAGATGCGGCAAGTAGCTTTGGTGAAATGCAAATTGATGCTGCTGGTGGCGGTACTATCTACATCGGTCCAGATGACTCTCGTCAATCAAACGACCTAGACTATGAAACAACAACTGTAAAAGTTGCTGGTACATATTACCTTGATCAACATACGATTACTGGTGGTTATGAGTACGAAAAGCTAGACGTATTTAACCAATTCGTACAGCACACTCAAGGTGAGTGGCGTTTTGATTCTGTAGATGATTTTGAAGCAGGCCAAGCTTCAGCTATCTACTACAACAACGCTGCAGGTACTAACAACCCTACTGATGCGGCAGCAAGCTTCTCATACGCTCAACACACTTTCTATGTGCAAGATGAATACAGCTTCACAGATTTAGACGCAACATTAACATTTGGTCTTCGTTACGACAAATACACAAGTGACGACAAACCTAACTACAATGAAAACTTTACTAACCGTTATGGTTTTAGTAACCAAGCAACATTCGATGGCATCGACTTAATTCAACCACGTGTAGGTTTTGAATGGTACGCAACGGATGCATTAGAAGTACGCGCTGGTGTTGGCTTATTCTCTGGTGGTAACCCGAACGTATGGTTATCTAACTCATACTCTAACGATGGTATTACAAACATTGGTACTTACCGTGAAGATGTTGACTTATTCAATACACCGACAGTGAATGGTGGTACACCAGGTTACGAAGTGCCACAAGAAATGTATGACCAAGTTGCTAATACAACAATTGGTGCGGGTGACTCTTCAGTAAATGCTGTTGACCCAGACTTTGAAATGCCATCAGAGTGGAAATACTCAGTAGGTGCAACATACACAACTGAAGATGAGTATGTATTCTCACTAGATTACTTATTCACTAAACGTAAAGATGCTGCAATTATCCAAGACATCGCGTTGCAAGATTCTGGTGAAACAACGTTTGATGGTCGTCCAATTCTTAAGTCTAAAGAAGGGCGTAGCGGTGACTTATTACTTACTAATGTGAGTGGCGACAGTGGTGAGTCTCATATCATTTCTGCTGCAATGAGCAAGCGTTTTGATAACGGTATTAGCGTACAACTAGCTTACGCTTACACAGATTCAACAGATGTTAACCCAATGACAAGCTCTGTAGCGAGCTCTAACTACGGTAACATGGCGACATACGATCCAACAAACCCAGGTGCACGCACATCTGATTACGAGATCCCACATCGCTTTACTATGACATTAGGTTACACAACTGAGTTGTTTGATGGTTACAGCACACGTTTCAACCTATTCAGCGAAACATACAAAGGTCTACCTTACAGCTATACATATAACGGTAGTGACAAAGTTTGGGGTGATAGCAACTCAAACCGTAGCCGTCAGCTAATGTATATCCCTGAAGTAAATGACCCTAACGTTGTTTATGATATGACTGCTGATGAAATTAATGAGTTTAACGAGTGGATTTCTGCTCAAGGCCTTGAGCGCGGTGAAATCGTTGGCCGTAACAGCCAAAACGCTGATTGGTTCACGAAAGTTAACTTCAAGATGACTCAAGAGTTACCTGGTTTCATGCCTGGTCACAAAGGTGAAGTATTCTTCGTTATCGATAACTTAACTAACATGTTAAACGATGACTGGGGTGTACTTAAGAAAGGTAACTTCGTTGGTAACCGTATGATTAAAACATCAATCGATGACCAAGGTCGTTACGTTTACTCAAACTTTAGCCCTAACAATGGTAAAACTGCAACACAAAGCAACGCATCAGTGTGGGAAATGCGTGTAGGTGTACGTTACACATTCTAATAACGAGTTAACCTTGTTATAAAGCAAAAGCCCGCCCCTACTGGCGGGCTTTTTACGTTTGGAAGAAAGTGAGCGAGTTACAGGTTACTAGGGGAAAGTTAGCAAGGGACAAGAGTAAAATTAGCAAGTTGCCAGTAGCAGCGATTTAATATCGCGTTTGATGGCTGAGGGCTGATGTTTAACGCGATCCAGCGTTGTTATGTAAGTCGTCATTTATGGCGACAAATCTTTAAACTTGAATGATCACGGACTAAAGCCCGAACTACCCTGATATGAAAATGCAGGCCAATTTGACCTGCACACAAAGTTTTATTTAAGCTGCGTAAACCGCAAGTGGGTGGGTTGTATTGATTGAAACATGCACAGCATCACCCGGGCGCACTATCACCTCATGGCTCACACGGCTTGTCACCACAGTATCGCATGCCAGTTTAACAGCGCATAATCGGCTGCCACCCTCATAACGTACCCAGGTCACTTCACCGTTATTTGTATTAGCATTATTAATTAGATGCACATCATCAGGGCGCAACAATACATCAACCTTTGCTGCATCATGATCTATTTTGATTGCTGGTGCATTGCCTATATCTGTTGTGGCTGTATCACCTACACAATTACCGGCAATGAAACTTGCCTCACCTAAAAAGCGTGCCACAAAACGATTACTTGGCAAGCTAAAGCAACGCTCAGGAGTATCAATTTGCTGAATTATCCCCTCTTTAAGCACCCCTACACGGTCACCGACAGATAAGGCTTCCTCTTGGTCATGGGTCACCCAAATAGCGGGAACACCTGCAGCCTTTAATGCATTTCTAATATCCCATCGAAGAGTATCTTTTAGAGCTGCATCTAGGTTAGATAATGGTTCATCAAGTAAAACAAAGTCTGGTTCATGAGCAAGAGTTCGAGCGAGTGCGACACGCTGCTTTTGACCACCAGATAAGGTTGCCGGCTTTTTATTTCGAAATGCTTCAAGACCTAGTAGCTTTATCCAATGATCGGCTTTAGAAGTATCGTTAAGTCTAAAGCAAATATTCTGTTCAACAGTTAAGTGTGGAAAAAGGGCAAAATCTTGAAACACCATTCCTACTTTACGTTTTTCCGGGGGAACTTTTAGTTTTGGCGTAGCTCGCCATGAACCTAAATTTATTTCGCCTTCGCTAATAGGAATAAGCCCAGCTAACGCTTGTAAAATTGTACTTTTACCACAGCCAGTTGGACCAACTAGCATGAGGATCTCACTTTCCCCAAGTGATAAGTTAAGTTCACTTACCACACGATTGCTACCATAATCGATAGACAGCTTACTAACTGATAGCATTAAACTGATCCTTAATGTTCTAATTGACTGCGCTTTTCACCAGAGAGCATTATAGCCAAGCCGCATGCTGATATCACTACCAACAATAAACCAGGAATAGCAGCACGGCCAAAGTAACCGGCTTCATAAACACGCCACAAATATGTTGAAAGGGTTTCAAAACCCGTTGGGCCAAGTAAAAGTGTTGCTTCAAGTTCACGCATTGATTCTAAAAATACCAAAGCAGCACCAGCGATAATACCACGCATAGTTAGGGGTAAAGTAATTCGCATAAATGCTTCACGAGGGCTGGCACCCAGTACTCGTGCTGACTTTATTAAACTTGAATCTAGATGCTCAGTACTGGTTCTTACAGAGCCAACTGCAAGCGGCAAAAAGCGCAGCACATAAGCAATTACTAAGAGAGCTAAGGTTTGATAAAAGAGTGGCAACTGAAGACCGCCATATACCAATGCCGTTCCCATCACAATACCCGGAATACCAAATCCAAAATAAGTTACACGCTCCATAATACGCCCAGCTTTTCCACTCAACGCTGCATGAGCAACAGGTACAGCAACAACAACAGCAACGATAGCAGCAATACCCGATGCATAGGCTGAATGCCAAGCAATACTGAAGTCAAAATCTGCAACTCCATCACGGGCAAGCCAAAGTGAAAAAATTGCCAAAGGTAAACAAATCGCAAGTAGCAATACTGGTAAAAATGTCAGTAACATCGCAACTTTTTGACCATTCGATGGAAATAACATCAATGAACGTCCATGGCGTTCTGAAGCTGTTTTAATTTGTGACTCGATAAACAATAAAAATCCGACGATAACCATCAGTTGTAGCGATAACATTGCCGCACGACTTAAACCAAAGGCGTTGTATTCTACATAAATAACCCGAGTGAACGTATCTAAACGCATCATCGCCGGTGTACCAAAGTCTGATAAGGTATAAAGCGCAACCAGTAAAGAGCCTGCAGCTATACCATTGATAACCCGAGGTAAAATAACTTTAAATACACTCATTGTCATCGACATACCTAAAGTACGTGCAGCATTAACCATGCTGGCATCTAAGCTAAGTAAAGATGATCGAGTTGTTAGCATTACAAAAGGAAACGTGTATAGGGTCATTACAATGGCAGCGCCTGTTAGCCCATACATAGGCGGCGTTTCGAAGCCGAGCAACTGATTTATCTCACCACCAGGGCCAAATGCAGCATACAAGGTAAACGCACCAATATAACTTGGGATTGCCAGAGGAGCAGCAAACAGAACAAGCCACAGCTTTTTAAATGGAAGTTGAACATAGGCACTAATAAACGCCAGAGGTACACCAATTAAAATAGAGCCTATTACCGTTAACACCATAAGTGATAAGGTGTTACCAAGAATTTTTAAGTTATGACTATCAAATACAGCAGTCGCATCACTTGCTAAAGTGATCAGAATATAAACTGGCACTAACGCCAAAAGCGCTGCAAGTAGCGCCATGGGATAAGAAGCAGGTATGCGCATTATAAAACACCGCTACTGCGCATAAGGTCGAGTGTTGGCCTTAAATCTGCCAATTGAGTTAAATCAATTTTCGGCGGTGATACATCCGTTAATGCTGGTAACCCAGCCGGTTGTTCAATGCCTTGGATCAGTGGAATTTCATAGGCTTCACGGGCTAAGTAACTTTGTACTTCTGAACTTAGTAAGTAACGCATAAAATTCATCGCATTAGGGTTATCTGTTAACGATAAAACACCTGATGCATTAACTAAACAACCGGCATCTTGATTGGTGAAAGCAAGATCAAGATTAGCATCTGGTTTACCTGACTTAAGTCGTAATGTGTAATAGTGGTTTGCAAAGCCAATATCGACTTCACCACGTTCAACTGCCATTACTACACCAAGCTCACCAGCATAGGTTTTCGAACGTTTTTGAACCTTTTTAAGCCACTTAGCGGTTTTATCTTCACCTTCAAGAATACGCATAGCCGTTACGAATGATTGAAAAGATGCGTAAGCAGGTGCCCAACCTATTGATAAATCGCTGTCAGCAATTGCCATGATACTGTCGGGGATATCATCTTTGCTCAGACGCTTGGTGTTATAAGGTAGAGTTCGAATACGCCCGGTAACCGGTGCCCAACCAGGGTAACGGAATTGTGGCTGTAACTGTGCTGCTAAATCACTTGGTAATGGTTTAGCCAAACCCGCGTCGGTAATTAAACCAATCGCACCTGAGTCAACAGCCCAAAATAAATCAGCACGTTTAACTCCTGCTTTCGCTTCAGCGACAATCATATTGCCAAGCGCAGCCGTTGGGCCTCTACGAATTGATAAATTCAATTTTGGATTATTCTTTTCGATCGACTGCAGTACGTTTTCGTACAAACCGCCTTCGCCGCGGCCTAAATATAATGTTAAGTCACCCTCAAGGGCGGGTAAGTCTTTTACAGAAACGGGGCTTGCAGCACTGGCTGCGAAGGCACGAGAAAGAGGTAGTGGCATTGCGCCTACTACCCCGAACGCAGCAAGTCCTTGAATAAAGGTTCTACGCTTCACTAAAATACATCCTTACGAGCTTTTTCGGCTTCTTCTAATAACACCTTAGCGCGATCTAGCTTTTCTTGCATATCAACAACCACTGCACGTACTTGGTCAACAGACCCTTTATCAGAAATCGCTTTTGGCAGGGTTACATTAAAATCTTTTTCGAGCACTTCGACTAACTTCGCATCTTTTTCGATAAGTGTACCTTCAACACCCTCGAATAAATGCAAGTAAGTATCATGTACGATTTGTGTTGCTTCATCGCTTAAACGCTCTGCGTACTTTGCAACAACACGGTCTAATTTGTGTTTGATTTCATCGATGGTAGCACTTTGCGTCATTTCTTCTGAAGCAGTCGCTTTTACAGCTTTTAACAAGCCTTTTTGCTGGAAATCCGCGGCAAGTTTAACAGCTCCTAAACCTTGCCACAAGGCGGCATTCAACGCCTTTTGATGAGTGCGAACCTCAGCTGCAGGTTTTTTATCATCAATAGCCATTTTGATGCCATAAATACTTTGCCAAATTGATGCATAAACCGGTACATAGTTTGTTTCAATTGCACTATGGAACTTTACTGATTCCCAGTATTCGATTAGGTCATCACTTTTTACAGCTTTAGCACCTTTGCTTTCGTAATCACTCACCATGATATCGACTTTGTTGATCATCCATTCAACGTCATCAGAGTAATCTTTTAAATTTTCTTTTAGATGATTAACGTGCTCACCAATTGGGCCATTTGCCAATACAGGTTGGGCAATAAAAGTAGATGCTAATACTAGGCTTAAACCTAGTGTTTTCACGGTGTTTAACGCTAATTTCATAACAGGAGACATCCAAATTGCTAATTGTAAATGATAGCCATTATCATATACGTATCGATTCCCTAAATCAATTGCTATAATGCATTGATTACAGATTTACACATTTTTATTTAAGTAATTGGAAAGCTTACTAAGAGTGTTCATAAATTGTTTAATTTCTTGGCTATCTAATTCACTCACTAAACTTGCTTGCCATTCGTTTGCTAACGGAACAATTTGTTTATGCAAACCTACTCCTGCCTCTGATAACGATAACAAGTTTGCGCGTTTATCAGTTGGGTTCGCTTTTGCTGCGATAAGGTTTCTTGTTAATAATGACTTTACTGCACGGGACACCGTTGACTTATCCATTTGTGCCATATCACACAACTGTTTAGCAGTGCATTCACCATATTGAGCCAGGTTCGCGATTACTCGCCATTGTGGCACGGTTAAATCAAACTGCTTTTGATATAGCTCACTAAATTGCTCACTCATCTGCATTGCAATATTGGTTAATGAGTAAGGTAAGAACTGCTGTAAATCGAGCGTTGGGTGTTTGTTTGTTGTCATTGCTTCACTACTGTCAAAAATTATTTACACAAGTAAATTCAGTGCAGTTTGAATTTAGTCTCACATGAGAGTATCTTACCTAAAACCTTTCAGGAGTCTAGTGATGAATAACGAATTACAATATATGACAGGCTTTGGTAATGAGTTCGAAACCGAAGCATTACCCGGTGCATTACCTATCGGTCAATTCAGCCCTCAAAAAGTAAAATACGATTTATATGCTGAACAGTTCAGCACAACAGCATTTACAGCGCCGCGTGCTGATAACCGCCGTACTTGGTTTTATCGTATTCGCCCGTCAGTAGTACAAGGTGATTATACACCTATAGACAATGGCCTTATTCGTACCGCTCCTATCACAGAAGTCCCAACGCCGCCGACAATGCTACGTTGGGATCCAATTGAAATTCCTGAGCAGCCAACAGATTTTATTGATGGTTTAATCACCATGGCAGCTAATGGCAGTGCTAATGCACAAACAGGTATAGGTATTCATATCTATGTAGCCAATAAATCAATGCAACACCGTTACTTTTATAATGCTGATGGTGAAATGCTGTTCGTACCACAACAAGGTGAACTATTACTAAGAACCGAGTGTGGAAAACTAACAGTCCGAGCTGGTGAAATTGCCGTAATTCCTCGTGGGATTAAATTTGCTGTTGATTTATTAACAGACACAGCCCGCGGCTATATTTGTGAAAACTATGGCCATGCCTATATTTTACCAGAGCGCGGCCCGGTAGGAGCTAATGGTTACGCCAATGACCGTGACTTCCACTACCCTGTTGCGGCTTATGAGGATGTAGAGGGAGACTTTGAACTAGTTGCAAAGTTTAATGGCAATATGTTCCGCTGCGATATTGGTCATTCTCCATTAGATGTCGTTGCATGGACAGGTAATAGTGCACCATACAAGTATGACCTTGCTCGATTCAATGTTATGAATACCGTGAGTTATGATCACCCAGATCCTTCAATCTTCACCGTACTAACGTCACCATCGGGTACAGAAGGTGTCGCAAATATCGACTTTGCTATCTTCCCTCCTCGTTGGATGGTGGCTGAAAACACATTCCGTCCACCTTATTACCACCGTAATATTATGAGTGAATTCATGGGGCTTATCGAAGGCGTATACGATGCAAAAGAGCATGGCTTTGTACCTGGGGGTTCAAGTTTACATAATTGTATGTCGCCACATGGTCCAGAAGCAGATGTATTTGAAAAAGCTTCAAATGCCGAACTTAAACCACAACGCTACGAAAACACCTTGGCATTTATGTTCGAATCGCGTTACGTTATTTCACCAACTAAATATGCTCTTGAAGGTAAAGAGCGTCAGCCTAACTATACTGACTGTTGGCGCACTATTAAAAAACATTTCACAGGTAAACAGGACGCATAATGAAACTTTATAGCTATTTTCGTTCATCAGCCGCTTACAGAGTTCGCATTGCTCTTAATTTAAAGAACATTGATCACGAGTTGGTCACCGTTAATTTATTAAAATCAGAGCAGCAAAGCGACCAGTACCTAGCAAAAAACCCACAAGGGTTATTACCGGCACTAGAAACTGATCAAGGTGTGCTTGCACAATCGCTGGCTATTTTAGAGTGGCTTGAAGAAACGCACCCAGAAACACCGCTTTTAACAGGTGATGCATGGCAAAAAGCCCAGATCCGCAATTTATGTTATGCCGTAGCGTGCGATATCCACCCTATCGATAATTTGCGAGTATTAAAGTACTTAGCTAATGATCTTGGTGTTGATGAAGAAGCAAAAACGACCTGGTATAAGCATTGGGTAGAAGTTGGCTTTGAGAGTATCGAAAAGTTACTTGATGAAGCGAACACTTTTTGTGTTGGCGACAAACCAACACTTGCTGATGTCTGTTTAGTGCCGCAAGTATTTAATGCCTTACGCTTTAACGTTGATATGAGTAAGTACCCAAAAATCGCCGCAGTTTATGAGCATTGTAATAAGCTAGATGCCTTTATTGATGCGGCTCCTCAGAACCAACCTGACGCAATCTAATTCGTTGTTATTAAAACTAAAGGCCCAATCATTTTGGGCCTTTTTATTATCTAATTTTTATCTCAGTGCTGAATTAATAACACTCACGTGATTGATCAAATCTAGCCCTAAATCCGTTAAATAGCCGCCATCAGGGCTATCAGTAATGCCTTTGTCATAAAGACGTTTTGCAGCATTTTTTACTGTTTCTTCTGCATCAGAGTGGATTTTAATGCCTTGCATTTGTGAGTCGCGGGGAAACTTAGCAAGCAGGGTTAATTCGTCAATCATATTTTTATTAAATTGCATGTGTTCACCTTTTTATTATCACGTCATTGTGCTTTTATAGAATACAGTCATAAGCTTAGTGTAGATACAAAAAACTGCACAATGAGAGGTGTATTTTGTTTAGAAAGATTTTAATCTTAACTACCTTGTTTATTTTATTGTTTTCACAGTTCGTTTTAGCAAAGGATAAAGCATTAGTTGTGCTAGATGGCCAAGAAGCACTTAACAACCACAAAGTGTGTTGGTATGAAAATAAGCGTTACACCGAAGGCGCTTATATTGCTGTTGGCGATATAACGTTAATTTGTGCAGCCAAACAGCCAAATTTTTCAAACAGCGACTTAGCGTGGTTAAGACTGGATAAAAACGGCGATATTGTCTATCCAAAACGAGGCAAGAGTATAAACGTCAATTAGCTTAAAGACGCTAGATACGTTACTATTACTCAGTTTAGAAATAACCAAAGATTAAGCATGGACAATCAACCAAATAACCCTTTGCACGGTATCAAGCTTGCCGACATCGTAACCCAACTTGAAGAAAAACTTGGCTGGGAAGGACTAGCTGAGCATGTTGATGTGCGCTGTTTTCAAAATGACCCAAGTGTTAAATCAAGCTTAAAATTTTTACGTAAAACACCTTGGGCCCGTGAAAAAGTTGAACAACTATACATTGATACTTTCTCCTCTCAAAAGGCCGATGATGACGCACTTTTTGAGTGGAAAAGTATTAAAAAATAACTGTTAGGTTTCGGCCATTATCACCGAAAGTGACTTCGGTGATACCTCTACCACCAGCTTTTCTGCTGTTTTAACCTCACCATCAATCACATAACTAATGTCTTTTTCTGCACTTACAGAAACTCGTTTAGCATTTGTATGATGGCTATTAATGGCAAAGCTTGTTTGCGTTATGCTTGAAAATACTAATTCAGCAATACTTAACGTACTGGCTTTAGCCTCTGAGTTAGGCGTTAACCAATTAACATCAAGTAAACCATCATTATGATCTGGCTGACCTGCTGATTGAGCCAACAATGTAGTAAACGGCGCTGCATTTGCAATGATTAAACTATTGGTATTTATAGACTGAGGTTCATTGTCGTCTAATGTAACTGTATAATCTTGCGCTTCATGTTCGCTTAGTGCCTGCCAAAATCCTTGTAAATAAGCTAGTTGGCCGGACTCATTTTTAGCATCTCGATGCGCCTTTTCAATCATTTTCTGTTCAAACCCAATTCCTGCTAATAACAGCATTCGCTCGCCATTACACAAAGCGGTATCGATCCGACTTGCCTGTCCCTCAATAATAAGTTCACAAGCTTGTTCGACTGGGATTAACTTAGATTGGATCCCCATTAATACATGAGCTAATGCATTAGCAGTGCCTAAAGGAATAATGCCTAACTTACAGTCGGTATTGACTAACACACTGGCTACTTCTGTCACTGTACCGTCACCACCACATGCGATAACAACATCAGGATTTGTTTCTATAGCCTCTTTAGCTAATTGAATACCGTCCACTTCTTCTGTTGTAGTGTGTACAGTTAAATCATAATATTCACTTAACCTTGCGGTTATCTGCTTTTTCTTTTCTTGCCACAGCTTTGTACCAGAGACTGGATTAGCAATTAATACAGCTTTGTTTTTAATTAGTAAATCGCCTCGACGATGACGTTTTATTAAGTGACGAAGTTGGCGCTTGTTTAAATTAGCAGTTTCTCGAGTTTCTTTGATTTGCTCCAAAACAGTATGAACATCTGCATCTTTATCTTGGCTTAGTAAGTATGCAGCCATAACAAACACTGAACGTCCGCGACCTAATGCGCAATGTACAACAACACGTCTATCAGCCTTTACTTGATGGTGGATCCAGTTAATTGCTTGATGTAATTGCGCACGAGTTGGCACACTGTGGTCTAAAACGGGGATATTCAAATAGCGAATATTTTCTTGGGTCGATGACCATTCAAGGCCATCAAACTCACAGGTAACATCTAAGATTGCTGTAATCCCTAACTCTTTCATGGTGTCAATATCTGATGGAAAGAGCCTGCAAGCTAAAAACAGATGTTCATTTATTTGTTGTAAGGGAGGCACTTTATCATGCTTACGAGACCAAGCATTGTATATTTGAGCCCCTAGTAAAAAGGGAATAAATGCCCAACGAATGTAAATTGGTATTACACCGTTTTCACGCTTTCTGAAAATTCGCGCAATGTTAAAAAAATAAGCACCACTAACTAGTAGTAGCGACAATGCAGCCCAATAAAAAAATAGCGCAAAATAAACGAGCTCAACTCGAATTGCCACGATTATAAAAATAATTGCCAGCGCAAGATAGCTAAATGCTGCCCACATAATCACTCCTTGTTATTCTAATTACATAGTACGTTGCAAATTTCACTCCAGTAAAACCGCCTTATTTAAACTTGGTGGCTATTTAAAATCAGTAACTTAGCGTTCACTTAAAAACCTACACTTTAAGTTTAGGACATTTTTTCACAATTTTATGAATAACTTACACTAACTTACAAATAATTTACATGTAGGTTGCTAACCTAAACAAGACTGCTAGGATAACCAGTAGAAAAATGCTTTGAGCTTTAAATTCACTGGTTATTTTTTATTAAAAATTCTTTTGCATCTAAAACCACTTTTAAAGCGTTACTAATAACATAACAGGAACTATATGGACAACGATGAACTTTTAGCGCTTTTGAGTGCAACAGCAAAAGGTAATAAAAATGCCTTTGCAAATTTGTACCAAAATACGAGTGCCAAACTATTTGCAATCAGCCTCAAGATGCTCGGTAATCGAGCACAAGCGGAAGAGGTTTTGCAGATTCATTTGTTAAGATTTGGCACAATGCTAGTGAATATCAAGTATCCAAAGGGGCTGTTATGTCCTGGATGATCAGCATAGTGAGATATCGAAGCCTTGACCTTATTCGTCACAACAAAGTACGTAAAGAGCAAAGCCTCACAGATGAACATGACTTAGGGGATGGTTCATCACTTCAAATCAGCTATGAAGATGACTCTAAATTAGTAGATTGCTTAGAACAACTTGATCCACAACAAAAGCAAGCTATTCACTTAGCTTATTATAAAGGACTGACTCATCATGAGCTTGTAGATCATATTGCTTCTCCTCTTGGTACAGTTAAAAGCTGGATCAGACGTGGTTTACAGCAATTACAGAGGTGCTTAACGTTATGAATTATGAAAACCAAAAGCTTATAGACATGTTAGCCGCCGAATACGTACTAGGTACATTGCGAGGTCCTGCACGCGACCGTTTTGCTCGCTTGATGCTGACCTCTACACGTGCCAGAGAAGCAACTTGGGTGTGGGAGCAACATTTAAATAATCTTGCAAGTTCAATTGAATCTGTTCCACCAGATGATCATGTGTGGGAAAAAATTATCAATCGCATTGACCCTAATGTTATCCCTATAAATAAACCAAAGAAAACAAATAGGTCATTACTCCAAGCATGGTCATTAATTGCCTCAGCTGCATGTATAGTCTTAGCATTGATTATTTGGCAGCCACAGCAAGAGCTTGCTACTGGATCACAACAAATTGCATTATTTAAAAATGAAACTGAGCAGCCACTGTGGTTTATTGATGTGAAAGATAAAACCTTATCTGTCAAAGCATCAAATGTTCTTAGCCCAAGATCTGATAAAGACTATGAGCTTTGGATGATTTTAAAAGGACAAGAAGCACCAATTTCATTAGGTTTACTACCTAAAAGTGGCAACATAGAACTGATAAAAAATAGTCAATTTAATGCGGACGACATTTCTATTCTAGCAGTCAGCTTAGAGCCATTAGGTGGTTCCCCTAATGGCTCACCAACTGAAGTACTCTACACTACAAATTTAGTAATCCTTTAATATAAAAGCCGTGTTTAACACGGCTTTTAAACTTTTTAAAATATAATTCAATTTTTTTGCATCCAATCTTATTAGGTAAACGTTTTCATTATGACTTAAATTAAAACTAAGGAAAAAGTCATGAAGAAAGTAATACCATCCCTAATTACGATTGCAGTTTGTAGTACCTTATTTACTTCTATATCTGAAGCATCTAGCCATCGTGAAGCGCCAAATATTTCGCGCTTTCCAACGTTAGATTCGACAGACTTTTATGCCTTTAACAGTTACGAAGAAGGCCGAGGTGACTATGTAACATTTATTGCTAACTACATCCCATTGCAAGATGCTTATGGTGGTCCTAACTACTTTGCTATGGACCCAGACGCAACTTATAGCATCCATATTGATAACGATGGTGATGCTATTGAAGACATGACATTTGCATTTAATTTCAAAAGTATGTTGCCAAACAATAATATGGGTGTAGCACTTACTGTTGGACCTGAAGGTAATCAAAGAACAGTTGCAGTTCCTCTAAAAAATGTCGGTGGTGTTTCTGCAGGTAATAATTCTGCCGTTAATTTCAGTGAGTCATATACTGTGAGTGTTATTTCTGGCACACAACGTTCTGGCACAAAAAGCATGCTGACTAACACCTCCAATAGCAGCAATGATTTTTATAAACCACTAGATTACATTGGTAATAAGACATTCTCATCAATGGCTTCATACCAAGAATACGCTGATCAATTTATTTATAATGTCGCACTTCCAGGTTGTGATGGCATGGGTAAAGTGTTTGTAGGTCAAAGAAAAGACCCATTTGTTGTGAATCTAGGCAAAACATTTGACCTTGTTAATTATGTTCCAGTCGAAGGTGACAGTTCGCCTGGCGCAGGCGATGGTGAAGGTTTCCCTGGAGGTATCACTCAATCAGCCGATAATGATGATTTAGCAATGAAAAATGTCACTTCAATTGCTGTCGAAGTACCAAAAGCCTGTGTAACAGGTGAAGGTAATGGCACAATTGGTAGTTGGACAACTGCAAGCTTGCCACAAGCACGTATATTAAACCCAAATGCATCATTTGCTAAACCAGCAGTAAATGGCGGTGCGTTAACACAGGTTTCTCGCCTTGGTAGCCCATTGGTCAATGAGTTAGTTATTGGCTTGAAAGACAAAGATACATTTTCAACATCAGCGCCATCTGATGATACGCAATTTGCTGATTATGTAACCCACCCTTCACTACCTGAGCTTTTAAATATCTTATTTAAAGATGCTGTGAATTCAACGTTGGGTACCAATATTGAAACATTGGCACCTACTAACTTCCCAAGAAATGATTTAGTTACAGCATTTTTAACGGGTTTCCCTGGTGTTAATCAACTTTCAACTGTTACGCCATCTGAAATGCTGCGTTTAAATACAGCGATCGCTGCAACTCCACAAAATGAGCAATCAGCTTTTGGTGTAGCTGGTGATGATTTAGCAGGTTTCCCAAATGGTCGTCGACCTGGAGATGACGTAGTCGACATTGCATTACGTGTAGTAATGGGTCGTTTATGTTACCCAATCCCAGTGAATGGCACAGATACTGATCTTGGCTTGTGTACAGCAGAGGATGCAAGTGTAGGTAATGTTCCATTTACAGATGGTGCACCACTTGATGCAAGTATGATGGATAGCAGTTTTCCTTATCTTGCTACCCCGATTGCTGGCTCTAAGTAATGAGGAAATTAATGATGCGTAATTTAAAACTCTCAAGCATCACACTCATTATTATCACAGGATTATTAACAGCTTGTAGTGATAATGACAAAGATGACAAAAATATGATGAAGCCTGAACCTGTCAATAATGCACCAAGCGCTGTTGATGCAATGGTTACAACCCAAACTGAAATCGTTATTAACGATATGCTTGAAGGCTCAGACCCCGATGGCGATGAATTAACGTACAGTTTAGTCAGTGAACCAAATTTAGGCACCGTAAATGTAAATTCTGATGGCAGCTATAGCTACACACCTAACCCTGAGACCGTAGGTTCGGATAGTTTTCAATTTGCAGTTAGTGATGGCGTTAATAGTCAGGCTACAGCGACTGTTAGTATCACCATAGAAACATTGCAAGTTGATTTTTCAACCATAGGACGGGCCGCATTTAATCAAGACCCAAGCGCACAGCCCTTAAGACTCAATGGCCGTGAATTTATAAATACGGGTGATGAAGCAAATTTTGATGATTTAGTGAACGGGAATTAGTTAAATCTTGGCCACGGATGGCTTTTCTTTGGAGAAATCATGAAATATTTATTTTACATTGCGATGGTTATTAGTGTCTTTGTTCATGCTGAACCTTATACTCCAAAAGATTCAGATGTCATAGCCGTTTCCAGCAAGAAGATCAAAACCGACTTTACTAAAGCACAGCTGAGCAAGCTTTTTTCAGAAAGCCAACATGTTGGTAACACCGAAAGCAATCAAGGTATTTTAAAGCGTTACTTAGAGCATAAAGTTTCACAGTCCGATGATCCTGATATACATTACTTTTATGCACGACTATTACAACGTGAACATCAATTTGACGAGGCAATTCGGATCCTAAGTGATGTGACCGATCAAGCTCCTCAGCACGTTAATGCTATTTTACTTAAAGCTAATTTATTGATGGTAAAGGGTAAATTTGATGAAGCGCTAGGTCAGTGTTTATCATTGTTTGGCTTGGCAAGCATTGAAACAATATCAACATGTTCTTTAGATGTTAAAAGTCAAAATGGAGAACTGAAACAAAGCTATGAAGGGCTTCAAAAAATAGCGAGCTCTTCATCTATGAGTATTAATACTCGTCATGTACTCGCTGAAATGGCATATCGATTAGGCTACACAGAACAAACTTTATCATATCTTAGTAACGTTGATTTAAAAACGGCACCTGTAAGTCTAGTGGTTCTTTGGGCTGATGCACAATTAGCTCAAAAAAATGGCTCGGCAGTGCTTTCTACTTTAGCCGTTTTAACATCTGAAAATGCCAACCTTGAAGATGCTATTTTACTGCGTTTAGCACAAGCTGAAAAAGTTAAAAGCCAATCGACTAAATGGCAAGAGCAGATGGCAAAGCGAGTAACACTCAGAGAATTGAGACAAGACACCTATCACGCAAGTGATTTAGCTTGGTATTATTTAACTATAAATAGGAATATGACCAAGGCCAAATATTGGGCTCGAATAAATTGGCAACAAGCGAAACTACAAAGCGATAAACGTCTGCTTGAACTCACAGGGCTCATTAATTGAGGAAATTTATGAAAATATTATCATCTGTCTTTTTAATTCTTTTGGTCTTTAGTTTTAAACTAAACGCTCATCAACTTAGTACGGCATACTTAGAATTAACGAAGTCCGAAAATGAACAATTAACTTTAAATGGTCAATGGAAAGTGGCTGTGATGGACTTAGAACACGTTGTCGAATTTGATAAAAATGCAGATGACGTGATCACTTGGCAAGAAATTAAAAATCAAAAAAGAGCTATTCATCAATACCTAGTTGAAAAGATTAGCGCGCAGCAAAATAATGAATTATGTGCAATAAACAGTGAGGGTGATTTAAAGATTGACTCACATTTTAATGAATCATATATCGTTACCCCTATACACATTAGCTGCCCAAATAGCCAAAGCTTTTCTATAAATTACAGTGCATTGTTCGAAGTCGATGCGAATCACAAAGCCATCTCTGCAATTGGAAATATAAGCCGGGTTTTTACTTTAAATGAACAAACTCAAATTTTTAGTTTTGATGAAACGAGCTATTCAGAAACGTTTGTTGAATATGTAGAGCAAGGCATATTACATATTTGGATGGGCACAGATCATATCTTATTTTTAATCGCTTTATTGCTGGGCTGTGTGTTAGTTCGTAAGCAAGGACAGTGGCAACGTGTCGAGTCTAAAAAACAAATCCTTGTTGATACTGCGTGGCTCATCACCGCTTTTACACTTGCTCACTCAATGACCCTAACAGCAACGGCTATGAATATCATATCGCCAAACACCCGATGGGTAGAATTAGGTATCGCGCTTTCTGTATTATTTGCTGCAATAAATAATATTTGGCCAATGATTGTGCGTTTAGGTTGGATCACCTTCTGCTTTGGTCTCTTGCACGGGATGGGGTTTGCGAGTGTGTTAGGTGAGCTTGGCTTATCAAATCAATACCAGCTAATGAGCATATTAGCGTTTAATTTAGGGGTTGAGATTGGTCAACTAGTTATTTTAGCAATCTGTTTACCACTGCTAATGCTACTTAGAAATAACTCCTGGTACAAAAAAACCATTATGCCAGCAGGCTCAGTGCTAATTGCCATTATGGCAATCCAATGGTCTATAGAGCGCTTTTAATAAGCGCTTTATTCAAAGGGTAACAATAAGGTTTTCATCGCTGGACGCAACGCTTTATGTAACTCATTGATATTAAGATCTGGGTTTAACATCTTACGCAACAAGAGCCCCCCCATCACAGAAAACATCACTTCAATACGGGCATTCACTTCTTCAAGTGCGGTACCTTGTAACGGCCCTCTTTCACCAACTAACAATTCGCGCATAGAATCACGGGCGTGGCTATCTGACTCACGCAGTAAGTTAGCTATTTTTTCATTGCGCGCAGCTTCTGCGAGCATTTCTAAATCAAGCGCACCTTGATTTAAATCGGTATGGCGCTCAACACCTCTATCGAGTCCATCTAGCAACACGGTGACACGATCGCCCGGCTTATCTGCAAACTCTTTAAAGATTGAGAACATTTCTTCCATATCACGCTCAACAATCGATTCTATAATCGCTTCTTTACTAGCGAAATAATTATAGATATGGCCTGCACTCATGCCTGCTGTTTTAGAAATTTCAGCCATTCCCGCGCCATGATAGCCCTTACGTCGAAAACAATCCGCTGCAGCACAAAGCACTTGATTACGTCTTGCCTCAGCAAGCGCAGGGTCATTGTGTCTTTTCGTTTTTTGCGTCATGGTTTCTCCAAGCTCTTTTGAAATGGTTAACTTTTACTTAAACAAGGTTTACAGGATCTTAATATCACAGGAGAGTCAAAACAACTAAGATCCTGCAAAACCTTAAATAAATTATGCTTTTGCTGTTTTAATGCACATTTTTTTGCGCATTCCAGCCACCACCAAGTGCTTTATACAAATTAATTTGGCTAGCAAGATACGCTTGTTTACCCAAAATTAACTGTTGCCCAGCACTGTACCAATTTCGTTGCGCATCCAACACTTGCAAGTAACTGTCTGCTCCTTTTTGAAAACGCGCATCTGATAAAGTAAAAGATAACTCATTACTTTGGTACAAATCGTTGAGTGCATCTAGCTGATGCATATAACCTTCTCGATCAGCAAGGGCATCAGATACTTCTTTAAATGCTTGTTGTATGGTTTGCTCATAGCTAGTAAGCGCCATTTCTTGTTGTGCCTTTGCAACATCGAGATTGGCTTGATTACGACCCATATTAAAGATAGGTAAGTTAATCGATGGTACAAAACTCCATGTACCTGAGCCCGAATCAAAAAGATTACTCAAATCAGCAGAGGCCGTCCCGGCATTGGCGGTTAAACTTATACTCGGATAGAATGCCGCTTTTGCCACACCAATATTTGCATTAGCTGCCAATAGATCATGCTCAGCGGCCTTAATGTCTGGTCGTTGCGTCAGTAACTCTGACGGCAACCCCACTGGCACATCCGGCAAGTTCAGTACATCATCTATATTTTGATTAGGTAGTAAATCAGCAGTGACGGTTTTACCCACTAGAAAATCGAGAGCATTTTTATCACGCTTTAGTAAGCGCTGATAGTTTGCAATATCGACCTTAGCGGTTGCTACTGTACTTTCCAGTTGCGATAGCGTTAACTGAGACGCAGCACCAAGAGCAAATGTTTTACGGGTTAGTTCTAAAGACTCCTGCTGAGACTTTAAAGTCTCGTTTGCAAGCGCCAATAGCTCTTTATCCGTCGCATAGTTAAGCCACGCATTCACTAATTCCGAAATCAAGCTAATGCGCACACTGGTTAAACTGTATTCAGCGGCATAGAGGTTTTGTAAAGCTTGCTCTGATTGGTTGCGCACTTTGCCCCAAAGATCAATTTCGTAAGCAGTTAAGCCAACAGTCGCTGAATAGTTTTCAGAAATAGTCGCTTGACCAGTACCAGATAAATCTGCCGGAAGACGCTGACGGGTTCCCGATGCATTTAAATCAATGCTTGGGTAAAGCGCAGAATCTTCAATCTGATACATCGCTCTTACCTGCTGCACATTAAGTGCAGCAGTTTTAATGTCTTTGTTGTTTTCAAGCGTTAGCGCAATCAGCTGTTGCAGCTGAGCATTAGTGAAAAATGACTGCCAATTAAGTGCATTGATATCACCTGCAGTACCTTGAACATCATAGTTTTGAGCAACGGGTAATTCACGTTGCTCCATATCTGGCGCCATATTACAGGCAGATAACATAAGTGCAGCAACAGACACTGAGATAAGTTTAGCTTTCATTATGCCTGCTCCTCTTTGGTTGACTTTGTTTTACCAGGGAATACACGGCGCACCAATACAAAGAACAATGGCACAAACAACACCACAATGGTCGATGACGCAAGAGTACCGCCAATAACAGCAATACCTAGTGCGTTTTGTGCACCCGAACCAGCACTTGATGCAATTGCAAGTGGTAGTACACCACACACAAATGCCATTGATGTCATAAAGATTGGACGTAAACGAAGGCGAATAGCAGCAACAGCAGCATCGACAAGTTTCATACCCTCGTCCATTTTATGAATCGCAAACTCTACAATTAAGATGGCATTTTTTGATGCCAGACCTATAGTGGTTAATAGACCCACTTGTAGATAAATATCGTTTGATAAATTAAATATAAATGAGGCAATCGATGCACCAAATACCCCAAGCGGTACAATTAGCATAACCGCCGCAGGCACGGACCAACTCTCGTATAACGCCGCTAAACAAAGGAATACAACTAACAATGAAAGTGCATAAAGTAATGGTGCTTGACCACCGCTTAAACGCTCTTCATATGAAATACCTGTCCATTCGAACGCCACACCTGGCGGTAACTTCTTAACCATTTTCTCAACTTCGGCCATCGCTTGACCTGTACTATAACCAGGTGCAGCGGCACCTTGGATTTCCATCGCTGAAAAACCGTTATAACGCTCAAGACGCGGCGAGCCATAAGTCCAATAAGATTGAGCAAACGCAGTGAATGGCACCATATCGCCATTGGCATTGCGCACGTACCATTTGTCTAAATCTTCTGGCACCATGCGTGATTCAGGCGTACCTTGTAAATACACTTTTTTCACACGACCACGGTCAATAAAGTCATTTACATAGCGACTACCCCAAGCCGTTGATAACGTATTATTGATATCTGCTTGAGTCAGACCTAATGCTTCAGCTTTGGCTAAGTCAATATCAAGCTCCAGCTCTGGTTTATCTTCTTGACCATTTGGGCGCACACCCGATAACACAGGGTTTTGTGCCGCCATACCTAAAAACATGTTGCGTGCTTCAAGTAGTTTTTCGTGACCTAGACCAACCCTATCTTGTAAGAACAAGGTGAAACCGTTTGCAGTACCAAGCTCAACAACCGCAGGCGGTGGGAAAGCAAACACAAAGGCTTCTTTAATGGTTGAGAAGTATCCCATGGCTTTACCAGCAACAGCGCCTACTGATAAATCAGGGCGTTGACGTTCATCCCAGTGTTTCAAGCCAACAAAGCCGATTGCTGCGTTTTGCCCAGAACCTGCAAAGCTGAAACCTGTTACCGTAAAGATAGATTTAACCGCTTCTGATTGTTCTTCTAAGAAGTGGTGTTCCATCTTTTCAACAACTTTTAAGGTTTGTTCTGTTGTTGCTCCAGCAGGTAGGCTTACTTGGTTAAACAAAATCCCTTGGTCTTCATCTGGTAAGAATGCCGATGGTAATTGTGAGAAAATAAACACCATGCCACCCACGATTAAACCGTAAATAAGTAAATAGCGCTTACTGTGTTTGATCATACGAGACACAAAACCTTGTGTACCCGAGTTTGTTTTATCAAAACCACGGTTAAAACCAAGGAAGAAACGACCAAATAAAGACTTATCATTATGAACATGACTTGGTTTTAGCATTGTTGCACAAAGGGCCGGCGTTAGAATTAACGCAACCAGCACTGATAAACTCATTGCCGTTACCAAGGTGATTGAGAACTGACGATAAATAACACCTGTAGAGCCCGGGAAGAACGCCATAGGCACAAATACCGCCGATAGAACCATGGCAATACCCACAAGCGCGCCTTTGATTTCATCCATTGATTTACGTGTAGCTTCAAGAGGAGACAAGTTCTCTTCGGTCATTACACGTTCAACGTTTTCAACAACAACGATCGCATCATCAACCAGTAGGCCAATGGCAAGGACCATAGCAAACATGGTGAGAGTATTAATTGAGAAGCCAAACACTTGTAAGATGGCAAACGTACCTAGCAATACAACAGGTACTGCAATAGTTGGAATAAGTGTTGCTCTGAAGTTCTGTAAGAATAAGTACATGACCAAGAATACCAGCACAACAGCTTCAATTAGAGTGCTAACTACTTTCTCAATTGAAAGTGATACGAACGGCGTTGTATCGTAAGGTACAACCGTAGTTAAACCTTCAGGGAAGAAAGGCTCAAGTTCAGCAAGTGCCGCTTTTACGCCATCAGCTGTATCAAGTGCATTAGCACCACTGGCAAGCTTAACACCTAAACCTGATGCCGGTTTGCCGTTAAAACGAGCGACAACACCATAGTTTTCACCGCCTAATTCAACATCGGCAACGTCACTTAAACGAACAACAGAGCCATCAGCATTGGTTTTTACAAAGATATTTCTAAATTGCTCAGGTGTTTGTAAGCGGCTTTGCGCAGTCACTGTTGCATTCAGTTGTTGGCCACTCACTGCTGGCAAGGCACCAAGTTGACCTGCCGACACTTGCGCATTTTGGGCACTGATTGCAGCGCTAATATCAGCAGGAGTTAATGAGTACTTAAGTAATTTAGCTGGATCTAACCAAATACGCATTGCATATTGAGAGCCAAAAAGTTGTACTTCACCCACCCCGTTAACACGAGAAATAATATCAAGTACGTTAGATGAAACATAATCACCGATATCGATGTTGTTCATGCTACCGTCTTCAGATACAAAACCTACAACCATTAAGAAGTTACGAGCCGATTTTGCAACCGAGACACCTTGACGTTGTACTTCTTCTGGTAATAAAGGTGTTGCAAGCGACAATTTGTTTTGCACTTGAACCTGTGCGATATCAGGGTCGGTATCTGCACTAAAAGTTAACGTTAAAGTCGCAGAGCCGTTCGATTCAGAGGTTGACGACATGTAGAGTAAGCCATCTAGCCCTTTCATTTTTTGTTCAATAACCTGTGTAACCGTATCTTCTAAAGTACGGGCCGACGCACCAGGGTATGAGGCTTGAATACTAATTGCAGGCGGTGCAATTGATGGATACTGCGCAACCGGCAAACTTCTAATTGCTAAGATACCTGCCAGCATAACAACGATAGCAAGTACCCATGCAAATATGGGCCGATCAATAAAAAATCGTGACATTAAGTTTCTCCGTTACTGGCTGTTAGCTACTGATTCTGCTGGCATTGCGTTTACTGGGGCTCCTGGGCGGATTTTCTGTAAACCTTCAACAATCAGCTTATCGCCATTATTTAGGCCATCTGTCACTAACCAGTTTGAGCCTACAGTACGGTCAGTTTTCAGCACACGTGCTTCAACTGTGTTATCTTTACTTACGACCATGGCAGTAGGTTCACCTTTGGTGTTTCTACTCACACCACGTTGTGGTGCTAAAATCGCATCACTTTTCACACCTTCAACAATCACTGCGCGAACATACATACCCGGTAGAAGTAATTTTTCAGGGTTAGGAAATTCAGCACGTAAAGTCACAGAGCCTGTACTTGGATCAACGGTTACTTCAGAAAATTGTAATGTGCCTTTGTGTTGATAAGTGCTGCCATCTTCCATTTTTAATTCAACTTTTGAATGTAAAGCGGCATCTTTATCAAGCTCACCTGCGGCGATAGCTTTTTTCAAACGTGTTAGTTCACTGCTTGACTGTGTTAAATCAACATAGATTGGGTCAAGCTGAGTGATAGTAGCTAATGCTGTTGCTTGATTAGCGCTAACAAGGGCACCGGCAGTGACATCCGATTTACCAATTTGACCACTAATTGGTGCTAACACTTTGCTGTAGTTTAAATTAATTTCAGCGGTTTTAAGCTGTGCTTGAGCAGTCAATAAGTCGGCTTTTGCACTTTTGTATGCCGCATCCGCTTCATCATAATCTTGCTGACTGACAGCTTTGATATTCAATAGCTCTTTATAGCGTTCAGCTTTTGCTTTGGCATTAGCAATACTTGCTTGAGCTTTAGTAATAGCGGCTTTGCTGGTAGCGACCTCTGCTTCAAATGTAGATGGGTCAATTTGATATAAGGCTTGGCCCTTCTCCACTTCAGCACCTTCAACGAACATACGAGACTGAATAATACCGTTAACCTGTGGACGAATTTGCGCGATACGTGAAGCAGCCACACGACCTGGCAATTCTTTAGTTAGCGTAAGTGGTTTGCTTTGCATCTCAATAACACCAACAGGTACAGCTTGAGCTGCCTGCGATTGCCCTTGAGCCGATTCTGATTGGCCGCAGCCTGATAATAAAACAGCACCAGCTAAAGCTGACACTGCAAAAAATGGAATGCGAGAGCGCTGCATGTGTAGTTCCTTAATTTAGAGTTAACGATCATTCTAAACTAAAAAAGGCACAGATCAACCACCTTTAAGTATCTTTACATTAAATATTTTGCTTGCTTTGCAGTGTGTTTTTTGTGCAAAAAATAAGTTGCTAATTGAGTAATTTAGCAGCTAGTTAAGAAAATCATTTTAAAACTATCAGTTAGAACTGCTTGATTAGTCACCTAAGCACATACCCATTGCGCGGGCACTGCTTATTAATGAATGCTCTAAAGGGATAACACGATATTCAGAAGTTGCGGCTTTTAAACTGATTGGTTTAATTTCACCCTCTTTACTTACGGGGATAAAACCAAACTGGCCTTTCTTAACAAGTTCGAATGCTTGCACCCCAAACTCTGCTGCAAGCACCCTATCAAACGCATTGGGTGTGCCACCACGTTGAATATGCCCTAACACAGTGACTCTTACATCAAGGTCAAGTGCAATACGGATCTGTGAGGCTAGTTGCTCAGCAATTCCACCTAGCACTGGGTTTTCGTAGCCAAACTCACTTGATTGTTTACTTACAACACTTCCAGCAACAGGTTTAGCTCCCTCTGAAATAACGATATTTGCAAATCCATGGCCATTATCAAAACGTGATTTAAGTTTTGCTTTAATCGCTTCAATATCGTAGGGAATTTCAGGAATAAGTGCTACTTCAGCGCCTGCTGCAATTGCTGAATGTAAACAAATCCAACCCGCATCACGACCCATAACTTCCGTCACAATCACGCGATTATGACTTTGCGCAGTTGGTATTAATCGATCAATGGCTTCTGTTGCAGTGTCAACGGCAGTTTGAAAACCAATTGTGTAATCAGTGCCATATAAATCATTATCAATGGTTTTTGGCACGCCTACGATATTTAAGCCATGCTCAAATAAATGCTGAGAAATTCTGTGAGAACCATCGCCCCCGATATTAATGACTGCATCAAAACCCAATTGTTTAACAATACTTATTAACTCATCTGAACGGTCAATAAATACTTGCTCGCCTGCTATCTCTGCAGGAAATGCGGTAGGATTCCCCTTATTAACTGTTTCTAGAATTGTGCCGCCACGAACATGAATACCGGCCACTACTTCACTAGTTAAGTGAATAATATCATTTGGCTTTTCAAGAACACCACAGTAAGCTCTTCGGCTTCCATATACCTGCCAATTGCCATCATGTTCGGCTGCTTTAACCACAGCTCTGATCACCCCATTTAGCCCAGGGCAATCACCCCCACTTGTTAATAGCAGTAATTTTTTCATTCTATGACCAACTTCGTTCACTGATTAATTAGAGATTAGCTTATATGTTGAACTTTCGCGTATGACTTACATCAACTAAAGTTCGGTTTTTTATGATTAGAAAACAGAGCCACAAAAATTATTAATAATAGATACTTAGGCAAACTTGCAAGCAAAGTCGTATTATCAAAATTTGCAGAAAAGGTGTTAACAGCAAAATATAAATGCAGTGCTAAAAAAGGTGTCAGTAATATAAAATATGAATACGCTTTGTCTTTTAGGTAGAGCCATTTACTTAATAATAAGAACACAAAAAGTAATGCTATTAGTGGGATACCTAACGTAACAATATCAATCACTGTTAAAGCAAATTTAGGTGACAAATCATAAAGAGGTGTAAGAATTTCGCTAGGGATCGCTAAAGCTGAGCCAACCCCTACTACTGGAATAGATAAATAAGCAAACAAACAGCCAAAAATAAATAAAAGTAGTAGATTATATTTCATTAACTCATTCCATGATTTGTTCGTTATTAGTGTTACGCTAACTAATAACGAACAAATAATCTACTACATTTTCAGTGCTTTATAGTGTTAAAAGGATTTAACACTAAAGGCTATATTCTCTACAGCACAGCCCGTACTACTTTTATTAACACGGTAGTAATGAGTATCTTCAGTTGCATTTAAATCGAGTAGAAACTCATCATGCTGGGCTACAGCTTGTTGTTCTTGAGTTAAACACATAGCTTGCACAAGCGAGCGCAATTTAGCATCAGAGAAAATAGTGCCAAAACGCTGCATCGGTAATCGCGGAATTTTAATACTAGGCAGTGCATTATCAACAGTTCGCTTCGCAAGACTAAAACCATCCTTTGTTACATCAATAACCGCCCCTGCAGGCCAATAACTGATTGCTCCTTTGTTTTTAGCGTCTGATTGAACATGTACTACACCACTTTTACCAATTACCGTCATTAATGCGGTTTCACCTGCTCGAATTGATACAAGCGCCGTAGTTTCATCAATGCCAAAACCATGTTTTTGCCCTGAATCTGCCAGTAATCTAGCCAAACGCATGGTTCTGTTGCGCTCGCTAAAATGAGTATCTAGAACCCCGTAAGTAAAGCTACCTAGACCGCCTTGTTTTTCATAGGTTAATGAATCTGCTGAAAGACTATTATCACATTCATTTTTACAGCGCTCACTCGGTGGTGAAACAGCAAATGCTCCAGCTCTTAATGCTGCTAAACTAGTCCCATTAGAAATCATAGGCACCGAACCATAAGCATTCTTACCACCACTTTGCACTGCTGTTCCTGCACTTGTGCCAACAAGTAATGGCCTTTGTAAGATTGCGTGAGTCCAAGGGTATTGCTTGCCGTTATCATCAAAAAGCACCTGTCTAGTTAAACTCTGATCACCACCGTTAAACATAATGCCCGTTGCGTTTTCAATCAGTTTAACTAAATGCTCTACCCCTTGATCACAAAGCGCTTTTTCGGCCTTAATTCGGTCAGGGTAAATAGTCTCACGGTTAAAAACAGCCATTGTCTCAGTACGTAATGCATCTAAATTCTCACATTGCTTACTGGTAATCGCTCTTGCTAAAGCGGGTGTTAAAGGTAACCACTTTGATTCGACACCATTAAAGCTTAATAATCCTTCATAAAAATCTGCTGATTCATAAGGGTCTCTGCTTGAAGCTGTAACCGCTAAAATGGTTGGTGATTCATCCGTTGTTTTTAACGAAGCAGACACAAAGTCTAAAATATCACTTGCTGCACTTTCATTGTTATCCGGTACACTAACTTGCTCTTTTTGTCTTGTAGAATCGGCTGTTAACACAGGAACTTCGAGAGTATCTAGCACGAAGTTATACTCTTTATCTGTTAACGCGTTCAATAACGTATTATCTAAATCACGCCATGCCCATAAAATATCACTTTTAGTGTTCACATCAGACTGTTGACGTGCAATCTGTGCTAATACCTTAAGCGTTTGCTGGCGATTTTTTTCATTATTTGTTGGCCAGTTTGTCTTTATTGCAGATAAAGCATCATTATTTAATCGAAATTGATTAGTTTGTTTACCACTGATCTGTTTATTGGAAAGGCAGTTTTTAGGGCTCATACTTGAGCAGGTTGTCAATGCCCCACCAATTAAAACTAACGTTTGCTGTTGCTCACTTGCATTAACTTTACTGCCAAATGACGCGAAAACAACACTAAATACCCCCAAAATAAACCCAATGTGGTATTTAGCACTTTGCTCCTTAAGGATGTTCATATTGTTACACTCTTGTAAAAAAATATTAGAAAATTACTTGCACAGCTTTTTGTTGCTTGCTATAAAAAAAAGGAACATTTAAAACGCGAGTAAGCTAGCACTGTATTACTAGCTTTGTCAAAAGACCTTACGGATTGGAATTATGTTGAAAAACGCATTATCGCTTTGCACATATTTCTACTCTCCACACTACCTTTCGGAGTGGTTTGACGAGTAGCCACACCTCACTTCCTGTGAGGGGCTAGTTGTGTCTATAACCCACTGCCCTGTCTAAAAAATTATAACAATTATTCAAAACGACACGGTTTTGCCGTGTGTTTTTTAAGACAAAGGTAAATCAATATGTTTCGTCAGTTATCAATTGCTGTAGCAATCAGTGCTGCGCTGTGCCCAGTACAAGCTGTGTATGCTCAAAACGACCAACAATCAGAAAAAATTGAACGAGTAGAAGTAACAGGATCACGAATTAAAGGGGTTGATTTAGAAGGAACCATCCCGCTTACAGTGCTTGACCAAGATGCAATCAAGCGCTCAGGAGCGAACACTATTCATGAATTATTAAAAGATTTATCCGTTTTTAAAGGCGGATCCGGTACCTTTTCAACATCTGAAAGTGGTGGTACATCAACCTCAACGCCAGCGGGTCAATCCGCTGCGAGCCTTAGAGGTATGGGGCCCTCAGCTACATTAACACTGATTAATGGCCGCCGTGTTGCACCAAGCTCGTTCGCAGCAGGCACTGAAAACTTTGTCGATGTGAACTCAATTCCACTTGCTGCAATCGAGCGCATTGATATTTTAGCCACTGGCGCATCAGCAATTTATGGTGCTGATGCTGTCGCTGGTGTTATTAATTATATTCTCAAAGATGACTATCAAGGAGCTGAAGTAAACACTTCTTACACCAATAGTTTTGACAGTCATGACGAAGGTAAGAAGCAACTTAACTTAGTCTACGGAACCAATATCGGTGAAAGTAACTTAACGGTATTTGCCGATATTTACGACCGCAATGCCTTTAAAGCGACCGACAGAAGCTATACTGCAACCCCAAATTTAGTGAATGGTTACTCATACTTACCCAAACTTGAGAACTCGCCGAACATTTATTACTACAGTAGTCGAGATGGTAATGAGCTACCTGCGCCAAACTGTAAAACAGAACTTGTTACGACTGAGTATGGGGAGCAAATTTGTGCTTACTATGCTAACCAAGATGATTACCTAGAAACCCCATTTGAAAGCCTATCAACTGGCTTTATGTTTAACAGCACCTTAGGTAATTTAGATTGGCATACCGATTTCTTCTATAGCCAAACTAAATCAAAAGCGTATTCATCACCAGCCCCTATCAATCAAATAAACGACGAAGACGGCCCTTATATTATTGAAGATGCGTTATTTATTTATGATAACGCTGACGGCAGTAACGAGCTGATGGACCAGCTTTATATTGATCCATTTACCACTCAAGCGGGTCGAGATGTGTATGGCTTTGCATTTGATGCGCGTTTTAATTCACCACGAACGGTTGAAGTCGAAACCAAAAACTTTCGCTTAGTCAGTAGCCTTGCCGGTTATATTGGTGATTGGAGTTGGGAGTCGGGAGTAACCTTCTCTCGCTCTAAGTCAGAGCAACAAGCAATTGATGGTATTTATAACCGCTATCAATTTCATGCAGCTATCACTGGTGAATTATGCTCTGACGGATCATTAGCTACATACGATGGAACACAGCTCAATTGTGCACAAGGTCAGTTAATGCCGTTCTACAACCCGTTTTTACAGGGGGATAGTAATAACGATGCAGTGCTTGATCTTGCAAAGGCAAACCCAAGTAGAAGCGGTGAAAGTACAGTATACGGTTGGGATTTAAACTTTAATGGCGATTTATTTACGTTTAATGAGTTACCCATTTATGCTGCATTTGGTATTGAAGCTCGACGAGAAGAATTAAAAGATATTCCATCGTTAGACTCACAAGCCCGTCCTGAAAATGGTTATTTGGTAGATGTATTTGGTTTCGGCTCTAGCTTGTCTGAGGCCGATCGTACTCAGTACGCTGCATTTTTAGAGTTGAATGTGCCACTCACTGAGCAGCTAGAACTGCAAGTCGCTGGTCGCTACGATCATTACGATGATTTTGGAGGAACGTTTAACCCTAAAGTTGGTTTAAGCTATCGTCCTTCAGATTCTCTTATCATTAGAAGTTCTTGGTCAACGTCGTTTAGGGCACCTTCATTAACTCAAGCAGGCGTAAAATTACGTACCACACAATCACGCTTCGATTGCGGTGCTAATCAGGCTGTTGCAGATTTATGTTGTATGGGTGATGGCACCGAGGTCAGTGTTAACAGCCTAGAACTCGGTAATCAAGCACTCAAAGCCGAAGAGTCTGAAGCGCTCAGCATTGGCTTTTCATGGAGCCCATCTGTAAATACTAACTTAACGGTTGATTATTGGCATTTTGATCACGAACAAGTTATCGATACCAATATGACTGCCGTGCTAGATAGAGCTATTACAGATGCTTCTCTTCGTCACTGTGGGCTAGTACCACAAGGTCAACAAGGTATTTCGTACGAGGAGCAGCTGTGTGAAGTAACCGATAATGCTGGACTCAATATCGAAAGTGATAGCGCTAACCTTTCAGAGATCCTCACAAACTATATTAGTGAGTTTAACCCGCGAGAAGATGAGCTATTCCTGCCATTATTTAGAGACCATGTTATTCCTCTTGAAAATACCGGCACCCAGACATTAGCAGGTATCGATTTTAAATTTGATCATCGATTTAATTTTGCAAAAGGCAATTTAACACTCGCTTTCGATGGTACACGCTATTTAGAGTTTGAGCGAAATAAACCTGGCTCAGATGCAATCGAAAAATTAATCGGTACTTATCGCTACCCTGAAAATGTAGGCAGATTTTCTATTGATTGGGAAGCTGAGAGTTATTACTTAAATCTCGGTGCCAATTATACCAGTAGTTATGAGGATGATATCGAAGGGCTGCGTGGTCGTGAAATAGACGAACTAGAAGAGCTTGGAGAGCTTAACGAGGAGTTAAAACGTGACGTTGATGACTGGTTAGTATGGGATTTATCAGCTGGCTATTTTGTCAATGATGCATTATCAATCCGCGCTCGTATTGATAATATCTTCGATAAAGAACCCCCTAAGCTATATGGCTCAAGCCGCGGGTTTGATTCAATCAATCATAATGCATATGGCACTCGCTATACGTTGAGTCTGAGCTATCGCTTTTAACATTAATGTGGGCGGCTCTATGTCGCCCACATTGCTAAGTTTGTGTTATCAATAACTCAAACTCGCGGCTCTCAGTGTTAATCTTTCTCAGCAAGGGCTACAATACCTTGCTTTTCTCACATTCTTCGAACAATCGTTAAGTGACTTTATGAAAAACAAACAGTTTGCGATGCCTGATGCGAGCATCATTTTGTTATGCGTCGCAGTCATCGCCTATTTAGCCAGTTTATTTATAACACCCGGTGTGTTTAATGCCGAACAAGATAGTCACAGTGTTGAATTATCACAGTATCAAAAAGCAACAGAACATACACCACCTGCCCTTTTTGCAGAAGAAGGAGGCATTGGTCTAGCCAATGTATTGTTTGAAGGCTTAGTCTCTGGTGACAAATATGGTGCAGCCATCGGGGTAATGGCATTTATTTTAATCACAGGTGGCGCCTTTGGCGTTATTTTAAAAACGGGTGCGATTAATAACGGCATTATGGCGCTGATTAATAAAACACAACACGTAGAGTGGATATTCATTCCTTTGCTATTTGTGCTTTTTTCATTAGGAGGCGCAGTATTTGGTATGGGTGAAGAAGCCATCGCCTTTTGTATTGTGTTATTCCCCATTATGAAACAACTCGGTTATGATGCAAAAGTAACTGTATTAACAACTTATGTTGCGACACAGATTGGCTTTGCTACCTCTTGGATGAACCCATTTAGTATCGCAATTGCTCAATCAATTGCAGAGATCCCGGTGTTTTCTGGTGCCGGATTCAGAATGGTTGCGTGGCTGGTTTTTACCTCATTTGGCCTTCTATTTACTATCCGATATGCTAATTCAATCAGATCGGCAAAGAACCTAAGTGCTCAAGAAAATAACAAGTCAATTAGCTTAGACAGCGCAGATAAGCTTATCTTAATAACCTTTATTGCAGGTATTATTTGGGTTATTTGGGGTGTTATGGCAAGGCAGTATTATATTCCTGAATTAGCTGCGCAGTTCTTCTGCTTAGGTGTAGCCTCTGCTGTGATTGCTAGTCTATTTAAAAAACAAACAGCAAATGAAAGCGCAAATGCATTTAAAGAGGGTGCACAAGAACTCCTGCCCGCAGCGCTTTTGGTTGCTTTAGCAAAAGGCGTTATTTTAATACTTGGCGGTAGCGATTTAACATCGCCTTCAACTCTAAATACTTTGCTTTACTATAGCGCCACCAGCATCTCAGTTGTACCAGACTATATCGCCGCTTGGGGTATGCTATTATTTCAAAGTGTGTTTAACTTTTTTGTATCTTCAGGTTCAGGACAAGCAGCAATCACAATGCCGCTAATGTCACCACTGGGTGATCTATTAAATATTTCACGGCAGATTGTAGTGCTGGCGTTTCAATTAGGTGATGGACTAACCAATATATTTATTCCCACCTCAGCAAGCCTCATCGGCTGTTTAGGCATTGTTAAACTTGATTGGAGTGAGTGGGCAAGCTTTATTTGGCGTTTTACCTTAGCGCTCTTTGGCCTTGCTAGTTGCTTTATTTTTCTCGCACATTTTATTAACTATCAGTAAAAGATTTAATTATGTTAACACTTATAAAAGGCGCCGATATTTTCGCTCCTTCGCCGCTTGGAAACCAAGATGTTTTAATCGCGGGCGGAAAAATCGTGGATATACAGCCTGAAATTAATATCGAAAATTATCATGGTGTTACCATCGTTGATGGATCTAATTGCATTTTAACTCCGGGGTTTGTTGACTCTTTAGTCCATATAACAGGTGGTGGCGGTGAGGCTGGTTTTGCTAGCAGAACACCTGAAATGAACCTAACAGATGCAACATTGCATGGTACAACAACGGTTATCGCCGCGCTTGGTACTGACTCAAGTAGTCGAACCCATAGTAATTTAATTGCAAAAGCAAAAGCACTTAAAGAACGAGGATTGAATGTTTTTTGCCATACAGGTTCATATCACTTACCTGCTAAAACACTGACTGGTTCAATAACGAATGACATTATGTATATTGAGGAGTTTATTGGTGTCGGTGAAGTCGCCATTTCTGATCATCGCAGTAGTCAGCCAACGGCTCAGCAACTTGCTGAACTAGCCGCTGAAGCAAAAGTGGCTGGCATGTTAAGTGGCAAAAAAGGCACGGTTAGTATTCATGTAGGTCCAGTAGATAGTCACTTATCTTTATTACATGAGATAGATAGCTTAACTGATATTTCGCTTAGCCAGTTTTATCCTACGCATATGAATCGTAATCTAGCTTTACTCAATGCGGGCGTGGCGTTTTGCAAAGCGGGTGGCACTATCGACTTTACCACAAGCACGACAGAGTATGATCTTGCCCATGGTGAATATTCAGCCGCGCAGGCACTGGCTTACTGCCTTAAAAATAATGTACAACCGACTAAGCTCACTATGAGCTCTGATGGTCATGCAAGCTTACCTATTTTTGATGATAACTTTAATCTATTAGGTCTTGAAGTTGGTAAAGAATCAACATTGCATAGCTCGTTTGTTGAAGCCGTCCAAGAATATGGTGTATCGGTTGAACACGCATTAATGGCTATTACCTCAAATCCAGCTGATGTGCTTGGTATTAATAAAGGTAGAGTGACTATCAATGCAGATGCAGATCTGGTGTTACTTGATAATGCATCACTGCAGCCCATTGAGTGTTGGTCAAATGGCGTACACATGGTGCATCAAGCTAAGGCAATAGTGAAAGATACTTTTGAATAAAGGCTGCATGAGCAGCCTTAATTGCTTTCTTCTGAAATTCGAGTAACTAAGAGTTGCTCGACCTTCACTCCTTCAACATCAACCACTTCAAATTTAAACCCGCCAAAGTGTATAAACTCGGCGCGCTTCGGAAGTCGCTTCATCGTATAAATAAGGAATCCGGCAACAGTTTCATAATGTGATTGATCAGGAAACTCTTCTATCTCTAGCACTTTAGCAAGCTCAACCACAGGTGTCAGGCCATCCACTAACCAAGAAGTGTTATCACGTTGAATAATTAACTCTTCGCCCTGATGACTGATCAAATCACCCATAAAGCCTTTCATTAAATCTTTAACAGTGACAATGCCAACCATTAGTGCATATTCATTAACAACAACAGCAAATGGCTCAGCTGCTTTTTTAAAGGTATTTAATGCTTCAGAAAGACTGAGTGTTTCTGGTAAGTAAAAAATATCACGGCTGATTAACTCACTATCTATCTCAGCAGTTTGCCCTTTAAGTACTTTACGAAGGATATCTTTTGATTCAACTGAACCAATTAATTTGTCTAAACTACCATCACACACTAAAAAGTGATTATGCGGGTGCTCAATAATTTTGGTAGCGACTTCTTGGGCATCAGCTTTTACATCAAAAAATACAATTTGATCACGTGGAGTCATCACACTCGATAAAAACCGGGCCTCCAAATCAAACACATTGCCTATTAACTCATATTCCTGTTGTTGTAGGCTGCCATATTCAGCCCCAGCATCCATCATAGCAACGATGTCTTCTGTGGTAACAATATCTTCTCGTTCAGCCGGAACTTTAAAGGCGCGTAAAATAAAGTTTGTAGTGCCATTAAAGAACACAACAAATGGCGTTAATGCAAAGGTAACCCAACGCATTATAGACACCACATTGACAGCAACAGCCTCTGGCATAATCATCGCTAGGCGTTTGGGCAGTAAATCTGCAAATAAAATGAATAATGAGGTTATGCTAAAAAACGAAATCAAAAAGCTAATTTGACTTAGTAAAGGGCCTTGATAAATCATCCCTAAAATTTGTTCAATATAAGGTGATAAGGCTTGCTCACCGACAATACCACCTAAAATAGCAATCGCATTCAAGGCAATTTGTATCATCGCAAAAAATGCCCCCGGCTGCTCTTGCAACGTTAATACTGCCTGGGCTTTTTTATTGCCTTCGTCGACCATGACCCTTAATTTTATCTTACGTGATGCAGCAATAGCTATTTCGCTCATTGCAAACAACGCACTGATCAAAATTAATATCATAATAACGAGTAAGTCACTCATTGTGGCTCCTAGTAAAAAGCATTCAGACTGTTGAATGCAAACAACTTTTTGCTCACTTATGCTGTTTAGAGTTTGGCGAGAATGGTCAAAAAGCAGCTGATTATAACTGCTTTATAGCAATCAACAAGTGCTATTTTAAATCACTGGAAACAAAGGCTTTATTGAGCTTATCTAAAGTCACTGGGTCGATATTTCCGTTACAAGCAAAGTATAAATCAGCGCGTGCAACAGGTAGCTGATAAACAGGCTCTAGAAAAGAAAGGCTTTGATCATTTTTACTTTCAAATTGATACTGTTGGTCACTTAATACCACTAAATCAACAGTTGTACGACGACTCTTAAGAATGTCGTAAATATTTTCAAAGCTATCAAGCAGGATTAACTGTTTATTTTCATTAAAACCCTGCTCTTTTAAATAAACATGGGAGTAGTTATTTTTTAGAACTGCAGTACGATATTTTTTCGCATCATCGAGGTTATTGATACTCAGCCGATTTGATTTAAATGCATAAAAAGATGCTGAAAAGCCTTCAAGTTTATGTATCCACTTAAATTTTTTCTCTCTGGAAGGAATACGTGCTAATGAAAAAATACACGTGTTTGCGTCACGTAAAGCAGCATTGTATGTAATTGACCAAGTATTAATTGATATGTCGTACTGCATCCCTGTTTTTTCGAGGGCAGCTTTAACTTTGCCCACGACAGAGCCAACTAACTCACCTTGTTCGTTCTGATATTGGAAGTTTGGAAAGTTTTCAGTTACCACTGTTATTGCTGCAAAACTAGGTTTAGTAATAATAAGCAATAACAAGGCTAGAGATTTCCACATCGCAGACAAACCAAATTTATAATTATTTTTTATAATAATATAGCGTGTAGTTAGGAATAATGGAATGTTTTTAAGACTAAGGAATGAGTAAGGGGAGTAACACACTCCCCTGTTGTATCAAGGCAAATTACTTGTTCATCGCAGCGATTAAAAAGGCAGAAATTTTTGCACCTTCTTTAAGCGTTGTTTCAGAACTCGTTTGACCAATCAAAGAACTGTCTGTAAATGGTGCAATTTCCATCATATCAGCCCCGGTAATTGGAAACTCATCAGCTAAAGCAACTAAAATGTCTAACGCATGTTGTGGTGTTAAGCCACCTGCTTCAGGTGTGCCTGTCGCAGAAGCAAATGCTTCGTCTAGTGCATCAATATCAAAGCTCACATAAAGCTCATCAACTTTATCTGCTTTAAGCTGAGCAATTACTTCTTCAGCAACAGCTTTAGCACCACGCTCAATAATTTCATGTGCCCAGTGCTGCTTAACACCAAAAGTCTCTTCCCAGTGTTGTTTCGGTTTACCACTTGAACGAATACCAAATTGAATAAGGTTACGCGGTGCAGGTAGGTACTCAAGAATATGTGTACACCATGAACCAAAACATAAATCGATACCTAAGCGCTCTACAAGTAAATCAGTGTGGGCGTCAAAATGGATAATTGCAGTGCGTTTACCTGCATCACGCTTTGCTTTCAAATACGCTTTAGTTAGCGGATAACTGATTGAATGGTCACCGCCAATCCCAAAAATACCTTTATCTGGGTAGTTGGCATAAAACCCATCACAGACATCTTCAGTGATAGACAATGGTGATACATGGTATTCGCTGTTTTCATCAGCATAGAGTGCTTTTTGACAGTTTGTGATTGTAGTTTCGTTTAGGTATTTATCATGCAATAAATGAGGAATAACACGAACGTCACCTAAGTCGAACGCGCGAGCCTGTGGTTGTTGATCAATTAAGGTAGAACGTAAAAATAACGGGCCCCAGTTAGCACCCCGTAAAATACCCCCACCACAATCAGAGCTGATCCCAAGAATCACAGCTTTATGTTCTGAGTCGGCTAGTGTCTCTAATGACTCTTTCCAAAGAACGTCTACGTTCTCTGTCTGACCGTATAATTTTGTTCGTAAAGCATCTTTACGTTCTTTCGCTGTATTTACCGTAAAAACACCATCGCCTGGTGGGCAAAGACATTGACTTAGTTTTTCGTGAAATGCTTTTTGTGTGTTACTCATTTCTACTCCGCTGCTAAATAACTGCATATTCATTCGTAATCGTTAAAATTACGCTTTCTCATAATCTAGAAACTGCGATGCAAGCATCACATTTTTCATGAGAAGAAGGAAAAATTAACCTCTTGAAATTTATAGTTTATTATTTCTAAAGAGACTCATTATGGGTGCTCAATAACTCAATGAGCGTGGTATTTTGGCAGGTATAACATGCACGGAGGGAAAGTCAAATTTTGCAGCAACCCATTAGATTGCTGCAATAGATTTATATTCAAGCAAGGTGAATACTCATTATTCGTAGCCCCTTGGCTTCTTAGTTTTTATCACCGCAATGTAAGCATGCCAACTCGCGTAGCTTAATAATGGCATAATAACAATGAAACCTGCCGTTCCAGTGACAAATCCCAGAAATACCATGAATATTATTAAAGCAGCCCAAACAACCATTGCGCCTACATTGGTTTTTACTGCATTCATCGATGAGATAACCGCCGTCATTATATCTACGCGTCTTTCCATCATTATCTGCGGGGTAAATGCTGAAATAGCAAAGACTGTTACCAGCAAAATGCCGCCAACTATCGAGCCAAGCGTAAGAAACGCAGATAGCTGTTCAAAGCTAGGATCTACAACATTCGGATACAGTGCGTGGATCAATGCAGCAAGTCTCATCCACACAATCATAATCACCATTAATAATACTGCAAACCCCCATTCACCAGCGGGGTTTCTAAACATTGATTTTAAACTGTGCATTAAGGTCGGTTTATGCCCTTTTTCTAGCTCCCAAGCAACATCGTAAAGCCCAGCCGCAAATGCAGGGCCAATAAGAGCAAAGCCAACAACCGCTGGCAAAATGACAAGATGTGTATCAAATTGATACACAAAGTACATTATTGCTGCTGGTATTAGTGTAAAAACTAAACCGTACACTAAGCTTAGGATTGGCGCATTGGCAATATCTTTAAACGCTAAAGCAAGCCAATGAAACGGAGCAGCCATAGAAACATGAGCACTCTCTAAACAGCGAGCAAATTCATGATGTTTACTCATAGATGATGAAGCAGGCATAATAGGTCCTCTTTTATCGTTACATCTTTAGGTTTAGGTTATCTGTGCAAATCTTGCAACATTCGTAATCTAATAGGACATCTGTCCTGTACTTTAAACACATATGATTAAAGTATTACGCTTTAGACAAAAATAAGGTTTAATAATGGAAAAGGTATTTCATTTAGGGCTCACTCGTGAGGACTTAAACGGTGCAACACTGGCAATCGTCCCTGGTGATCCTGATCGCTCTGCCCGCATTTCAACACTTCTCGATAACCCAAAGTGCTTAGCGAAGACCCGTGAATTTCATGTATATCGTGGTGAGTTAAACGGCCACAGCGTGGTAGTTTGTTCAACCGGTATTGGTGGGCCATCTACATCAATTGCTGTTGAAGAGCTTGCACAGCTAGGTATTGATACCTTTTTACGCATTGGTACAACAGGTGCTATTCAACCACACATTAATGAAGGCGACATTTTAATTAGCCAAGCATCTGTTCGTTTAGATGGTGCAAGTCAGCACTTCGCGCCATTGAGCTACCCTGCGGTATCTGACTTTTTTGCAACACAAGCTATGGTCAATGCTTGTGATAATTTAGGCATTAATTTCCATATTGGCATTACAGCTTCAAGTGACACCTTCTATCCAGGCCAAGAACGTTACGATACCTATTCAGGTTATGTTCCTCGTTCATTACAAGGCAGCTGTGAAGAGTGGCAAAAGCTTGGTGTGATGAACTATGAAATGGAATCAGCAACACTTTTCACTATGTGTGCAGCACTTGGCTTACGCGCAGCGTGTGTTGCAGGTGTATTAGTAAACCGTACTAAGCAAGAAATTCCTAATGTTGACCACGGCGAGATTGAGAAAAAGTCAGTCGCCGTAGTCATTGAATCTGCAAAACTATTGCTAAACTAATCTTTAACTAGCTTAGCAATACAGTGCTCAAATGCTGGTGGGTTATCAAAACTTGCCAGCACACTTTTAGCCACCTCATACTGATTTTCGGCCCCTTGTGTTTCTAACAAGGTGATCGACTTAACCGTCTTATCATCAAACTTTAACCCAGCAAGATAAAACTGACTTAAAGCACTTTGAAGCGGTGATAAACTTGGGCTGTAAGCCGCATTTTCAGCATAGCTTCCGTAAAAATTACCGTTTTCAAAAGTCGTGATTTTAACGCTACAGTAGTTCGCGGTATAAGGTACGTAAGCTTTTAGCGCTGTTTCAGCTAATTTCTGATCGAGCTCATTAACACTATCGAAATGACCGTCGTTTTTTTCCTGTGAGAATAAGCTTTCGTTATTCCCTAAGTCTGTTGGCCCAAACGAATACGGTAAAAGATCATGTAAAGTAAAGTGTCTTTCAGGAAGTAATATTTCAAGTGATTGCGCTGTGCTGAGCTCATTCATAAACTGGCGACAGTATCCACAAGGGGCATCACTGATCGCAATTTTATCTATTGATTGAGCACCGTTTAACCATGCATTATTTATCGCAGATTGTTCTGCGTGAACAACTAAACTTAGCGCTTGATGAGAAAACTCCACATTAGCACCAAAATAGAATGTCGTTTCACCTTGCTGATTTTTACCTTGTGCAATAGCACCGACATAGAATTTTGAAATTGGTGCGACTGAAAACAAACTCGCAACAGGTACACACGCTTTTAAGAGTTGTGACTCTGTTAACTGATGTTGCTCACAAAGTAATAAAATATCAGCTTGAGATAAGATGCCACGTTGGCTTTTCAACTGACTAAAAAGAGATTGCTTTTGCTCATCACTGAAGTCAAAAGGTGTTGTTCTTGACACAGAATTAGATACGTCTTTCCTAGTTACTGTCATAACAAATTATAATTATTAATTGGCTAAACAGTTTAAAAGGTTATGCATTTAAATACTAGGTTTCAACGCGCTATGTCTCGAAATTTACAACAAAAAAAGTGTTAAATAGGCATTTTTTGTAAGCGCAAATATACACAGAAAATGAATTTCAGCTAGTTTCTCTGTTTATTGATGAACTAGCCAATTTTTAGCTTTACTAAAACACTCAAAATTCTCGGCTTGAAGGTTGTAACGTTTAGCTTTTTGCACAAATAAGTCATGCATAAAGCCATCGAAACTCACCACAATAGCTAATACAGCTCGCTTTAACGAGTTAGCAATCACTGGCATTATAGTAAACAAGTCTGCTGGTGCGAAGTCATGGGTTAACTCAGATACATCAACAAGAATTTTTTCTGACCCATATAATACTGAATATTGATGGGCTATTTGGTAAAAATTAATCACATCCTGTGCACTTGCAGTCCCTCTTAACGTCATCATCACTAAAGACGTCGATGCATCATAAGTGATGCACGTTGACACGTTCGACATAGGTTACTCTAAAATGCGTGGGTAAAGGTAAAATTAATGGTTGCTGAATAAAAGCCGGACTATTTTATGGATCTGCCTTGCTTAGTCAATACCTAGCAATAAAATAGGTATGACCAGTTGTAAAGTTCACACTTAAGGATTGGATTTACACCCGCAAATGTTACCTACTTTCATAATCTATTTACCTTTTGAACATGTATGAGTTTTCTAATCCATTATTAAGCTTTTTCGTATAACTCTATTTCTAATTAAAATCCATAATAAATAACCTCACATATGTAGACGAAAGGATTATGCACTTTCCATCCTTACTCTGGTTTGTATAAAGGATTATTTGTAATGAAAATTCGTTTTCTGTTTTATCTATGCTTGATGCTGTTTACAAGTACTGCTCTGTCACAAGCAATCACAGAAACTGAATTTAAAGAAATAGAAACCTCAATTACTGAAACCTATGCCAGCTCTCCTACCAATGCCCTACAGCTAGTCAATTCATTATTATCCTCTGACACAGTAATATTTTCATTAGAACAACGAGCAATAATCACAAATTATAAGGCTTGGTTCTTACTTGAAAACGATGAATTAGAGCAAGCCATGAAAACACTAGTTCATTTCATGGATATAGCATTACAGTCGAGTAATAAGGATTTAATGTATGGCTACTTAAACATATCTGGCGGTATTTATGCCCGATTAGGCATGTATCAAGATGCATTACACTATTATAGCGATGCATTACCTGTAGCAAAAACAATCGGAAAGCACCTTTTACAACAAACCGAAATCAATATTGCTCTGATTAACCTCAATTTAAAACGTTACCGTGACGCTACCATCGCTTTTGAACAATACAGAGATACCGCAAAAATAGAGAATCAGCCCCTAGATGAGTCGTTTGCAAGTACCCACCTTGCAATGGCGCTAATTGGTTTAGGTGATTTTGATCATGCATTAGATGTATTAAATGACGCGATAATATTACAACAACGCCACGGCTTTACTGCTCATCTAAGTAAAAGTTTTGTATTGAAGGGAAAGGTATTACGTTTAAAAGGTATGTTAAATGAATCAGAAGAATTTCTAACTGATGCTGTAGAGCTTATAAAAACTCAAGCCTACAGCGGTGATTACTTAAGTGTGGTTTTATGTTTAGCGCAAACATACGATGCACAAGATTCAGCGAACAAAGCTCTAAATTTACTCGCTTCGATTGAAACAGATACTTTTAAGCTCTCTGATATCACGACTCGCCTTGAAGTAACCAAGTTGACTGCACAACTACTTGAAAAGCAAGAACAGTATGCTGAAGCACTGATTGCATACAAACACTATGCACAGATCAATGCGGAAATTTTAAAACGCCAAGCAAATGTTAATTTAGCTAAAGCGTTAGCGCAGGCTGATGCAAAAGCCAAAGAGCTCAAAATTGCAGAACTTACACGCGCAGAGCAAGTAAAAGCAACAAAAGCGCAGGCGTTTAAAGATCTGACTATCGTCATATCAATATGCTTGGTAATCATCTTGTTTGGTTCTTTTATCGCGATAAATAATATTGATAAGCGAAAACAAGAACTTGAAAAGATACTAATACAATTAAATGAAACGCAAGATCATTTAATTGAAATCGAAAAAATAGCCTCTTTAACCTCATTAGTCTCTGGCATGGCTCATCAATTAAACACACCGATAGGTACAATTGTCACAGCAAGCTCACTCATCGACGAATATTTAGAGTCTTTGTCAGATAAATTTAAACAACAAAACTTATCAAGCAAATACTTTCATGAATTTATTACCAACACCGACAAGGCCAAGGATCTTGTTATTTCTGCTATTAACCGTTTAGCAGGTATTGTTGAGGAATTTAAAGCACTTAATGTATCTATTAACTTAGACAAACCCTTATCGAGTATTCCATTAAAAAACTTTATTCATCATAAACTAGAGCCTATGAGTAAATATTTAGGTAAGAAAATTACTTATCATGTTGATGGAGACAGTGTAGCCATTACTTCCTGCCCCTCAATTTTAGAGGATATTCTAAAAACTCTGGTTATTAATTCCTATGAACATGGTTTTACACATACAGCAGAAGGAAAGGTAGACATTACCATCCGCGCAGGTAATGACTATGTCAAAATTATCTATCAAGACAACGGCGTAGGTATTAAGGAATCAATCCTGCAAGAAATTTTTACCCCATTCTATACCACTAATTTAGGTGGCCATCACTTAGGGCTTGGTTTGAACGTGGTTTTTAATGCTGTGAAATATAACTTGAAAGGCAATATATGCGCCGTACCATCAAAGCACGGCGCACGGTTTGTGATTACATTACCAATCGATGCACGATTAGTTGACGACATCAATTAACCTGTATTACGCATACCTGCAGCAATACCAGTCATTGTAATCATTAGGGCATTATCGATATCACCTTCAGAGTTTTCATCTGCTGCACGTGAACGACGTAATAACTCCACTTGTAGTAAGTTAAGTGGATCAGTGTACGGGTTACGCAGTGCAATCGACTCTTTGATCCAAGGTTGGTCAGCAAGTAAGCTTTTTTGTGGGCTTAATGACTGCACCAGCTCAATTGCCTCACTCAATTCTTGGCGAAGCTTAACACCAAGTGGTTTATATTGCTCAGTTACCAATGCATCATCGTAATGAGCACTTAACCAACTATCGGCTTTACTAAATACCATTTCTAGCATCTCTAATCGAGCACGGAAGAAAGGCCATTTTAAACTCATTTCGTGAAGTGTCTCGATGCCATATTTATCTAAAGCAGCTTTAAGACCTGTTAACGCACCTAACCAAGCAGGCAGCATTAAACGGTTTTGGCTCCAAGCAAAAATCCATGGAATTGCACGAAGGCTTTCTACACCCCCATTTGGGTTACGCTTCGCAGGGCGAGAACCCAGTGGTAGTTTAGAGAGCTCTTGCTCTGGCGTTGCCATTCTAAAGTAAGGTACAAAGTTTTCATCATGACGCACAACTTGGCGGTAATGCTCACACGAGTCAGCACTGATAAGTTCCATCACTTCACGCCACTCGCTTTTCGGCTCTGGCGGTGGTAGCAGGTTACTTTCAAGTACTGCACCGGCATAAATATTTAAGCTTTGTAGAGCAACAGCTGGTAAACCAAACTTAAAGCGGATCATTTCACCTTGCTCTGTTACACGCAGACCACCTTTAAGTGAACCAGGAGGTTGTGAGCGAAGTGCTTGCGCAGCTGGCGCGCCACCGCGACCAACCGTACCACCACGGCCGTGGAATAAAATAAGCTCAATACCGCGATTCTCGGCTAATTGAACCAGCTTATCCATTGCTTCATATTGTGCCCAGCCTGCAGCCATCATACCTGCATCTTTTGCAGAATCTGAGTAGCCAATCATCACATTTTGTTGGTTTTGAATATGACCACGGTACCAGGTGTTATCAAGTAAACATTCAATAACATCTTTACCATTATTTAAGTCGTCTAACGTTTCAAATAATGGTGCAACCGGTAAGTTAAACTTACAGCCGCTTTCTTTAAGCAATAACTGCACTGCCAGTACATCAGATGCAGTACGAGCCATCGAAATAATATACAGGCCGAATGTTTGTGCATCTTGCGCTGCTATTACATCAAATGTATCAAGCACTTCTTGTACTTCAGGGCTCGGTTGCCAATGTTTTGGAATAAGCGGACGACGAGAGTTTAGCTCAGCAAGTAAGAATGCTTGTTTGTCTTCTTCTTGCCATTGATGATAATCACCTAAGCCTAAATAACGTGTTAACTCAGAGAAAACATCACCATGACGCGACGAATCCTGACGAACATCTAATTTAGCAAGGCGTAGGCCAAAGCTGTTAATACGACGCAGTACATCAAGCAGCAAGCCATCGGCAACTACCTTCATATTGGTTTTAATCAGCGAGCGATAACACACTTCGATTGGGTGTTTAATTTGCGCTATATCTGTAATTAAATCTTCAGAATCAGTACGCTTTTCCTTAATTTTAGCGCCTAAATGCGTCACCGTTTCGGCAATTTGATTCTTAAGTTTTTTAAGTACCGCACGATATGGTTCAAAGTCTTGGCCTGCAAGTTCAATAAGCTCATCACTTGCATCTGACATTGATAGCTCATTGCTTAGCGTTTCGATATCACGCGAATACAAATCAAGTGCCATCCAGCGGCCATGATCAAGTACTTGCTGTGTCACTTCAGCAGTTACAAACGGGTTACCATCACGGTCTCCGCCCATCCAAGAAGTGAACTCAATTGGGCTGTAATCAATCGGCAACTCTAAATCGAGCTCAGTTTTTACATCTTCGCTAAATTCACGTAAGAAACGCGGTACGGCATGCCATAAGCTATTTTCGATAACAGCAAAGCCCCATTTTGCTTCGTCAATTGGCGTTGGTCGTGAACGGCGAATATCGTCAGTATGCCATGCTTGGCTAATTAGCTGAGCAATACGGTTTAATAGGTCAGCACGTTCGCTTGGCAAATTGTCTTTACGCTCTAAAGATGCAAGACAATCACTAAGTTCAACGTGTTTATTAATCATAGTTCGACGCGTCACCTCTGTTGGGTGTGCGGTTAGTACAAGGTTTATGTGGAGTTTTGAGAGTGTTTGTGCCAAGTGATTTGGATCTACTTGACCTTGTTTTGCCGCTGTTGCTAACGCTTTTAATGTTTGAGTGAGAGGGTTTAGTTGGCAAAAGCCAACATCATTAAAACGCGATACGGTATGAAATTGTTCAGCAACATTAGCAAGATTCAAAAAATGATTAAATGAGCGTGCAACCGGTAATAGTTCTTCATCTGTGAGAGCGTGTAGTACATCGATAAGCGCTTGTCTGTCGGCTTCGTTACCACTACGTGACGATTTAGATAAAGCGCGAATTTCTTCTACCTTATCTAAAATGGCTTGTCCTTGTGCATCTTTAATGGTTTGACCCAGCATTTGTCCAAGCATACTAACATTACCGCGAAGTGCAGCATATTGTTCACTCATTCTCATACTCCTTTCTTTAGCTAAGTTGAAAGTACTTACTGCGCAGTATTTAACCAAGCACGAACGCAGCTAAATACTGATCCTTTCTATTAATATCATTGTCGGCGTTAATTTAATAGATCGAATTTTCTAACAAACTCGTAAAAAAGAATAACCAATCTATCAACATAAAAGTGTAATAAATACGCAGTTTGTTTTGATAGAAGGGTTAGCGACACACACAATTGGTAAAATGGACTTACCAATTAAATTGTCAAAATACGCGTAAATTAAGGCATTCTTAATATCAGTTTGGTCAAATTTTTACCGAGCCTTTTTATCTACTTTAGTTTAGGTAAATTTGATTCTAAACCGCTATCGCAATACTTATTGATGATAGATTGAGCTAAAAAAGTTTTTTAAATATTTTATAACAGGTCAAAAATGCAACTCTTTATTCTGTGCGGTGCAAGCAGTGAAATCGCTAAAGCCTATTTCACAACATTAAAAAAACAAATCAGTCGTGGTCATATCGTCACCATCAGCCGTAATAAATTTAATGCTAATTTTGATGAGACATCGAACAATGAAATCAGCCACCAGCATTTTACAACTGATTACTCAGAGCAAAGCTTAGGTGAAATTGCCAAAGAGCTTGCCAGTAGCCAATATGACTTAGCTCAACTAATGATATTTAATGGCCTATTACATGATCCAGCTAATGCGCCTGAACGTAAACTTGAACAAATATCTGAGCAGCACTTTATCAATAGTATGCATACAAACGCCCTACTGCCAATTCGCTGTGTGACTTTATTGTCAACGCTTTTAAAGCCGCAAGTAGCAACAGTGATTTGTGCTCTTAGTGCGCGGGTTGGCAGCATTAGTGATAATAATCTAGGCGGTTGGTATAGCTACCGTGCCTCGAAGGCAGCTTTAAATATGTTATTTAAATCTGCTGCGATCGAACTTAGTAGGCGCTATAAACAATGCCACTGCGTGTTATTTCACCCAGGTACCACTGATACACCACTATCAAAACCGTTTCAGGCAAATGTACCCGAAGGAAAGTTATTTACCCCTGAGTTTGTAGCCGAGCAGCTGTATTCATTGATAAGTGATGCTGATTATTTACAACAATCACCCAGCCCAGCCTACTTTGACTGGCAAGGAAAACCCATAGACTGGTAACAGGACAATTATGCATTTAACAAAGCAAGCCATTGCAGATTTAGAAAGCCGCTACCGCGCCCATTTAATTAATAGTTTGTCGGGATTTAAAAGTGCTAACCTAGTCGGCACACAAGATAGTAACGGCCAAACAAATTTATCCATTGTTAGTTCAGTATTTCATCTTGGCGCACATCCCCCTTTAGTGGGTATGATAATTCGCCCTCATTCAGTGCCTCGCCACACCCTAGAGAACTTACTAGCGACTAAGCAATATACGATTAACCATGTCAACAAAGACATTTATAGCAAAGCGCACCAAACATCGGCACGCTACGATAAAGACGAGTCTGAATTTGATGCAACAGGGCTTACTACTGAATACCTAAATGACTTTACAGCGCCTTTTGTTAAAGAAAGTAAGCTTAAATATGCCCTTGAACTCAAAGAACACCACCACCTTGCCATCAATGGCACGGAGCTTATCATAGGTGAAATAACTGATATCTACTTAGATGAGCCGTGTCTGCAAGAAGATGGCTTTGTCGATATTGAAGCCATTGGTACAGTCGCAGTGAGCGGGCTTGATAGTTACCATGTAACTGATCGTTTAGCCCGCTTAGCCTATGCTAAAAAATGAATCTTAGATTATGAATGGCTTAGGCGCTTGGGTTAACACCTCAAAGCCAGATTCAGTGACAACTATGTCATCTTCAAGGCGCACACCACCGTAGCCTGGTATATAAATGCCAGGCTCAATGGTGATCACATTTCCTACTTCAAGCTTGTAGTCTGTCAGTGTGTTGATAAATGGCACTTCATGTAAAAATAACCCTAAACCATGGCCAAGACCTTTACCTGCGTACTCGCCAAAGCCCGCATCAGCAATTACCTTGTTTGATATGGCATTTAAATCTAAACAATTAACGCCCGGTTTAACCATTTCTAGTGCTGCATTTTGTGCATCTAGAACAGTATTATAAATACGGGTTTGTTTTTCTGACGCTTGGCCAATAATGTAACTGCGAGTCATATCTGAGCGATAACCATTTACAACGGCACCAAAATCAAGCGTTACAAAATCACCTTGCTTTAACACCTGATCTGAGGGATTACCATGCGGCAAGGCAGAACGCTCTGCAAACAGCATAATGGTTGCAAACGACATACCCTCTGATCCTAGTTTTTGCATTCTAAATTCAAGCTCTAAGGCAAGGTCACGCTCGGTTACACCCGGTTTAAAATAAGGCAGCGTTTGTGCTAATGCTTCATCAGCGATGGCTGCGGCAGCCTTTATTTGCGCCACTTCCCAGCTATCTTTAACGCGTCTGAGCTTTTCTATTAAGCCGTTTACTGCTGTTAAAGTATGGCCGCTAAGATCATCTGCCACACCTTGCCAAATTGCTACTGTGACATAACTTGCATCAAATGCGACATGGCTGTTTGGGCTAAGGTGCCTGTTAATACAATGACCAAGAGTTTCGTTGTCTCTGTCTCGGCAAACAACTTCAAATCCTGTTGTTTCTGCAATTGCACGTTGGTGGTATCTGTAATCAGCGATCAACACACAATCATTTTGAGTAATTAATGCATAAGCGGCATTACCACTAAAACCACTTAAGTAACGAATATTTTCATGACCTAGTACTAACATGGCGATATAACCTTGTTGTTCTAGCAAGGCTTTAAATTCAGCTTGTCTTTTTAAGTAATTAACTTGCATTGTCGCTCCTTATTTTTTGCGCATGCTAACAATAATCGCCACAAATACGAATATTATGCGATTAGTCGCAGTGAGTTTGCATCAGCTGTTTACTCAAGCCACAATGCACAAAAAACCAAGGAGTACACAATGACAACATATGGTATTGGCACACAAACGCCAGAGCAGGCGCTTGACTCTTTGTCAGATATGACAACAGATTTAACCCCTATTCAAAACGACGAATTTCATGCGCGTATCGCAAAAGCACAAGCGTATATGCAAGCAAACAATATTGACGCAATTTACTTAAATGCAGGTACTAACCTTGCCTATTTTACGGGTATGCGTTGGTACGCAAGTGAGCGTTTAGTTGGCGCGATTTTACCTGCTAAAGGTGATGTGCAATACATAGCACCATTTTTTGAAATCGGCAGCTTAAATGATTTTATGGTGATTGATGGCCCAATTCGAGGTTGGCAAGAGCACGAAAATCCTTACCAACTGTGTGTAGATGTACTTTCAGAAATGGGCATTAGCAAAAACGGCACCCTTGGTATTGATGAAAGCGCACAGTTTTTCATCTACGACGGCATTAATAAAGCTAATAGCAATTACAAGATTGTTAACGCACAGTGCGTAACGGCTCACTGCCGCATGCATAAATCAGCCAATGAACTTGCCTTAATGCAACGTGCTATGGACATGACTTTAGAAGTACACAAAGCAACGGCAAGTATGCTTTATGAAGGCATCACCACCACTGAAGTGGAAGCATTTATTAAAAAAGCCCACCAAAAGGTCGGTGCACCGGGTAACTATTTTTGTATTGTGCTATTTGGTGTTGCGTCGTCTTTCCCGCATGGCGTTAAAAACCCGCAAACCCTTAAAAAAGGTGACGTGGTACTGATTGATACTGGCTGTAAAGTGCATGATTACCTCTCAGACATAACCCGTACTTATGTATTTGGTGAAGCAAACGAACGTCAACGTATGTTTTGGCAGCACGAGAAAAATGCCCAACTTGCTGCTTTTGCTGCTGCAAAAAATGGTGAGCCATGTGGCAAAGTAGACGATGCTGCAAGACAGTACCTAGCCGAAAATGGCATGGGGCCAGAATATCAAACACCGGGCTGCCCACACAGAACAGGTCATGGCATTGGGTTAGATATTCATGAATGGCCATACTTAGTTGGTGGAAACCCTACCCCACTCGCAACAGGTATGTGTTTTAGTAATGAACCTATGATTGTTGTACCTGATGAGTTTGGTATTCGCTTAGAAGATCACTTTTATATGACAGACAAAGGCCCGCGCTGGTTCACCGAGCCGGCTCATAGCATTGATGACCCATTTGGTTTAGCTAAATAAAATTTCAATCATTATCAAAAGGCCAGATTTCTGGCCTTTTTTGTATCTAAATTATTACAATCTTTAACAGTGTGTTTAGTTAAGAGACAACCTATCAGCTTTTATCATGTTATGATTTTAAGAATTTAACTTAAATACCTAACATAATTACGGAGAATAAATGGGTTTACGTTTTAAAGTTCCACATACCTTGATACTTCTGCTTAGCATGATGGTCGTTGCACTTATTGCTACATGGTTAGTACCACAAGGTTTTTTCACTACCACATTAAGTGAATCTGGCCGCGAAATGGTCGTTGCAGGCACCTACCAAACGGTTGCTGAGCGGCATTACTTAACCCCATGGGATTTATTACAAGCCATACCTCGTGCTTTTGCTGCTGCTCAAGATGTTATTTTCTTTGTGTTAATTGTTGGCGGCGTATTAGCTGTTGCACGTGCGACAGGCACTGTCGACGCACTCATTGGTAGGCTTTTAGAGCGCCACGGTAAAAAGCCGCAGCGGTTAATTTTTATGGTGGTGTTTTGCTTTGCCTTAGCATCAAGCAGTATTGGTACCGCCGGTGAATATATTCCTTTTGTTATTATTCTCGTCGCGCTTTGTAAAGCAATGCGCTTAGACGCAATGACCGCCGTAGGTATGATAGTCGCAGGTTATGGTATTGGTTATGGTGTTTCGGCATTTAACCCATTTACCGTATTAATCGCACAACAAATTGCAGGTATTCCTGTTTACTCTGGCCTGTGGTTACGTTTAGCCATTTTTATTCCATTCGTGCTCATTGGTTTTCATCATGTTTGGCAATACACCAAAAAGGTAGCGAACGACCCATCTAAGTCAATGATGATTGGCGTGCCTTGCCCACTCGAAAATCAAACAGCAACAAGTTACCCAGCACTTGCCCTGCGCCATAAACTCATTTTAGGCAGCTTTATTATTACCCTTGCAATTGCAGTATGGGGCATCGCTACAAAGGGCTGGTACTTATACGAACTAGGCGGTGTTTTTATTGCTTGGGGTGTAATTGTAGCCATTTTAGGTAAACTTTCTGCTGATGAAGCTGCAAACAAATTTATAGAAGGCGTATCTGATCTTGTTACCACCGCAGTGTTAATTGGTGTTGCACGGGGTATTGCCCTTATTTTAGAAGACGGTCAAATCCTGCATAGCCTTGTACATGGCATGTCGTTACCGCTTTCTTATGTATCAGCTGAAATATCTGCAATTGGCATGTTGGTTATTCAAACCCTACTCAATACCTTTATCCCTTCAGGTTCTGGGCAGGCTTATGTCACCATGCCACTGATGGCGCCACTAGGTGATTTAGTCGGTGTACCAAGACAAGTTGCCGTGCTTGCTTATCAATTTGGTGATGGCTTTTCAAATATGATCATTCCTACTAATGCCGTACTTATGGGTATTTTAGGCATGGCAGGTGTGCCTTACGGCCATTGGTTTAGATTCTGTTTACCACTGTTGATTAAACTAATGGTCGCAGCATCGGTTGTATTAGTTTTAGCAGTAATGTTTGGCTATGGCTTAGATGTGCAGCCCACACTTAATTAAGTTAGTTGAGTGAGCTAATTGGCTCCTACATTAAATGAATAATGCCCGCTAACACCTATGTGTTAGCGTGGCTCTGCGCATTACTTGCCACGAAATATTGTCAGATGAAATGCTAATTATAAAAACTTCTGTACGAAAGCTTTTAACTCGTCTTTCTCAGCTTCACTAGCAAATGAATTTTCCGTAATGATCAAGATTGTGGATTAACAATATACGTTATGGGTTTTTTAAATAGTTTGTGATGTACGTAGTGAAGATTCTTGAGCAGAAAGTAAGGGTTTTACAGATTTAGCTTCTTCTTGATAACGATTTCTCGTATCCCATAAATCTACAGAGTGCTGGATATTAAGCCAAAACTCTGGGGTATTCCCTAACGCTGCAGCAAGTTTAATTGCAAGGGGCGCTGTTAAGCTACCGCCATTAATCAAATTACTAACTGTATTTCTATGTACACCCATTGCTTCAGCTAAAATTTTTGATGTAATGCCCATAGGCTCCAAAAACTCTAGCTTGAGCATTTCACCTACACTCACAGGACGACGCTTTGTTATACGCATAACTCTTACCTCAATACTTATGAGGGTCTAAATAGGTGTTTTCTGCTACACCATCAACCCACTTAAAAATCAATCGATACTGTTTGTTCACTCGTATTGAACACCAATCTTTCAAGTTACCTTCAAGATGCTCAAACCGATTACCTGGTGGTACTCTTAAGTCAGCTTCAGCCTTTGCTGCATCTAATATTTCTAGCTTACGATATAAAGCATTCTCTATAACCTTAGGGATTAATCGATGTCGTTCATCCTCTTCATAGAATGCTTCGAGCCACTCATCCTTAAAATTTACAGCCATATCCCTGCACTGTCCTATTGTGCATCAGTACAGAAATAATAGCGCACAGTAGCAATGTGCACAATATATACGTTTAAAAATCACTCTGGGCACTTTTGTCGTGTATAAACTTATTCGTAGAAAACCATTTTTGGATATAAATGGGTTGGTGCTGAAGGACAGTTCTGTGCCAAAATCAGAAAATAAGCCATACCTTGATTATGCCCCAAAATAAGTTAGGTTAAATGCTCTAACTGCTGCTTTGAGCAATCAAGAAACGGTCCAAGCCCTACACATTGAATGATAAGTTAACGCATCTTTAATAATAGCTAGAAAATTTTGCTTAATGGGCTTACAACACAGTTTGCTCCTTGTTGTAAAACATGCGTGTAAATCTGTGTGGTTTTGACATCGGAATGGCCCAATTGTGCTTGAACGGTGCGAATATCGGCGCCACTTTGCAATAGGTGCGTTGCAAATGAATGGCGCAAGGTATGAGGCGTAATAACCTTTGTAATATTGGTTTGCTTTAATGCTTTTTTAATCGCTTTTCTAACACATGTAGGGTGGAAATGGTGGCGACGTATCTCGCCAGTTTCTGGGTCATCACTTAATTTGTAGGAAGGAAATAAGTATTGCCACGCTAGTGATTTATTAGCTGAGGGATATTTACGAGTTAAAGCGTTAGGCATCCACACACCTGCGTATCGCTCGTTTTGTAAATCTAATCTTAAATATTCTTCAACTTGCAAAATTTGATTTCTAAGTAGTGGGATCAACTCCGTTGCAAGAGTAACTATACGATGCTTGTTGCCTTTTCCGTTCCAAATTTGAATGCATTTGTAATCAAAATCAATGTCCTTTACTCGCAATTGCACCGCTTTCATCAGGCGTCATCACTACAGGCAGCTTGGGTTGTCGATTACTTCGTGCAAAATTCAAGTTTAAAGAAAGCTCATTTTTGACAATATGTTTATATAAAAAAGCGAGCGCATTTAAAGCTGCACTTTGTGTTCTAGGTGACATATTACGTTTTAATACAATATGGTCTAAAAACGCTTTGACTTCTGCATCTCCCATTGAGCTTGGGTGACGTTTGTTGTGAAAGTGAATAAATTTTGCGATTCAACCTAAATAAGCGTTAATTGTTCTTAATGAATACTGACGAGTGAGCATATAGTCTGCAATGTAGTTTAAATAAGGAGAGCGAGTTTTCATTTTCATTCCTTTGAAATGAAGCTGTATATATATACAGTTTTAGCTCAGTCGCTCGTATAGTCAAGAAAACGACCCAATCGCTCGTTTTTATCCTGAGGTAAAAGCGAGAACTCCTAAATTTTAATAACACTGGTAATTAGTTAACAAGTTTGTTAGAAATAATCTAATAAGAAAACGAGCTACGCTGTGGTAGAAAAACGCGCGATTAGCTCGCTATAAACATGTTGAACTAAGCCGCTACGCGGAGATCCTATTCTTATCATTTGAGCCACACTTACCTTGGGGTTATCCCATAACTTGGAGGTAAGTCATGAATACACTCATTGAACAAGTCAAAACTGAAATAGCCTATCGAGGTTATTCGCAAAGTACATGTAAAAACTACAGTGAACATTTACTAAAACTCAGTCATTACTTTAATAAACCGCTCGACTTAGTCACAGATGATGAGTTGAATATCTTTTTTAACGATCCTGCCATTCGCAAACTTTCTAGATCAAGCCAAAAAGTACAGATAAACAGCATTTGGTTCTTGTTTAAACATATTTTACACCGGCCATTGAACTTAGATATTGCACTGCCAAAAGCAAAGTCGCACGCACCCACCTATTTGTCGCGTGATGATATGCGAAGACTGATAGAAAGCTGTACGGATATGCGATTAAAAACGTTAATAGTAGTTTGCTATGGCTGTGGCTTACGCATTGGTGAGCTGCTACATATTAAAGTGCAAAACATTGATGGACAGCGAAAAACCATATTGATTGAACAAGGTAAAGGGGATAAATCACGTTATGTTGTAGTTTCAGATAGCGTACTAAATCAATTACGTTGTTACTGGAAAATGTATCACCCAACGGGTTGGATGTTTTACTCGCGATTGTTAATGGATAAACCGATGTCAGCATCGACCTTTAGGAAGCCATTGAGAAAACACGCACAAGCGTGTGGTTTAAAACACTGTAATCCACATGCACTACGCCATGCTTATGCAACACACCAACTTGAATCAGGTATGCCACTTCATCAACTGCAACATCAGCTTGGGCATAGTGATATTAAAACCACACAAAGTTACTTACATTGGTTACCAGAGTTAGGTCATGGCGGCATTGATCTGCTTGCAGGTTGGGCTAAACAATGAGCGCTTTGCATCTCGCTGATATTTTAAATTCAAATCTTGAGCATTATCGGCAGCATCATACGATGAGCTATCAACAACTGCGAGTCTGTCAGCACCGCAATCATGTAGAACAGGTCAGCTCGGTTATCAAGCATGGCAATGTGATAACTGTGGGGAGTCGCAAAAAATTGGGTGTAGTTGTCGAGACCGCCATTGCCCGCGTTGCCAAGGCATGGCCACGGCTAAATGGGTGCAAAAACAACAGGAAGATTTATTACCGTGTCGGTATTTTCATCTTGTTTTTACGCTCCCTCATGAGTTGAATATCATTGCTCACTATAACCCAAATGCGTTGTATCAGTGTTTATTTAAAGCGACATGGCAAACGCTAAGTAAATTTGCGAAACGGAAAAAGCATGGTCAGTTAGGCATGACAAGCGTACTGCATACGTGGGGGCAGAACTTAAGTCAGCATATCCACTTGCATTGTTTGATACCCGCAGGGGCGCTAAATAAAGCGCACTGGCATGAAATAGAAAAAGGCTATTTATACCCCGTAAAAGCGTTATCAACAGTCTTTAGGGGTAAAATGCTAGCGGAACTCAATGAATGCGATAGTTCATTCGCGAAGATAAACACCCCAACAAAGTGGTGTGTGTATAGCAAAGCCTGTTTAACGTACAGTGAAAAGCTCGTGAGCTACCTTGCGCGTTATACCCGAAAAGGCGTGATGTCAGAATCGCGGTTCGTGTCAGCGAATGAGCAGTCAGTGAGCTTTAAATATCGCGACTATGCAGATAACAACCGCGATAAAGTCATGACACTGAGTTGTGATGATTTTTTACGGCGCTACTTACAACATGTATTGCCGAAAGGGTTTATGCGTATTCGCCACTATGGCTTTCTAGCTAATGCGTGCCGCAAGCGAAAGTTAGGGTTAATAAAGGCTCAAGCATCAGCAACCCCATTCAAAGCGGTGAAGCCGAAGGTAGAGCAAGAACGACTAATACCGCATTGGCCTTGCCAGTCATGTAAAGTGGGTATCTTACGATTTATTGGCGTGATGAATTCAGACATGGCGACAAATAAAATAGCGCGAACGAGTTAGCAGCCTTGCTTGCTGCATCAAATCAATGAGTTAACCTGCTTAACTGTTCAGGCTAGTCGCGGCTGCGCGTAAGAAAAACATCCTTGCTTAACGGTTAAACATTCGGTTTAATAAATAGATAATAAACGCTGAGCAATGCAGGGAAAGCTTAAATTATAATAGGTAAGCTTATTAAACTAGCTGATTTAGCTAGAGCCTCTAAAAAGCAAATTCCCATAGCATAAATAGCACCAACTCTGACACACCGAGCAGGTAGCGCCTCAGTCCAACAAGCGATTATGCAACACAAACTGCGTGTCGCATAAATACTAAAATGTTAGTTGTCTAGGAAAGTTTTGAGAATACTTCTACTTTTATTGATCACGTTCGCTTCCGTTGCGTCACAAGAAAGCGAGGCTCCTGAAACGGTTTGGGTTGAGTCACCTAAGCATTTTAACTGTACTCCAAATGAAATCAGCCTTAGAGGTAGTGTTTCCATTTTTCTTGGCGAAAATTCATTTGAAGAATTAGCTATATTCCGCGAATCAGATAACACATGGTTATTTTTGGTCGTCGGTAACGCTCCGAAAAGAAATGAATAGTTTAATGTCACCGCCGGAGCTGAAATCAAAAAATGTAGTAAGCCTAAACCACGAAACCACAGGTTTCCGCTGGGAAGCTAATGGTTACAATGACAGAATATTTACTGCTCCAGGCAAATACACCGTATACAACAGTGATATTTTAGAGAGTGAAGTTGGCGGTTATAAATGCGACATTGTCGTCGTCGGCAACTAACAAGTTACTCAAAAGGACGCAAAACGCTTGGCTTGTGCTCCTTCGTCGCTAATTTTAGCCAAGCATTTTTGCGCCCATTAGTAAGGCGTTATGTAGCCAAGGATAGATCGGCGTTTGTATGACCTACGAAGAATTTTATTACAGTATTGATTGCAATTTTCCTTATCACAATGAAAGTGAATGGAAACGAATTATTCAGCAATCTATCGAGATTGGTGGTGACGCTCCCTTTATGGTGCTGCACGAAATATGTAGAGTGCCAGCATCAGAAAAAATCGAAGAAGCTAAGCACCTACAAATGTACTATTTCTGGAAAGAGTCCTTTTCTAGTCCTGTACAAAAAATCGTTGAACCTGCTGCACTCTCATATATTAATAAAGAGGAGCTAACTGACAACGAGGCACTGGAGATTATGGTCAAACTTTCAAAGTTTCCAAACTCGTACAATGCTCTTCAAGTAGTTTTATTTTCGTGCCCCGATGATGAAGAGTTGGTTGACGAAAAGTATGAAGAAATTGTTAGTATGTGGAAGTCGGCTACATAACAAGCCATTGCAGTGCGGGACTTTTAACAGTTGGCTTTCCTCACTGCGTTCGTTATTTTAGCCAACTATTAAAAGCCCCTGAATGGGGCGTTAGGTGTTGCGTATGGATACGTCAGTAAGTTTTAAGTCCAATATGTTCAAACCCTTTTTACCAGATGACTCTCAGGTTAACCCTGAGGTTTATGGGGCAGAACTGGCTTTTTGGATTAGTAAGAAATTAGCTCAAAAAGGTATCGTTACTTCTTACCCTGAGAATGAAGATTGGGGCTGGTATGTGGAACACTTTTTGGGTGACAACGAATATAGATTATGTTGTGGCAACGTAGATGGTTCGCAGACAGAGTGGCAATGCTTTCTTGAGCCATATGCCAAAGGTTTTTTCGGTAGAAATAAGGCACCTCTTGAATTAGCTAAGCCTTTAATAGATGCAGTTCGACAAATTTTAGAAGAAACCGATGACATCACTGATATTAAGTGGTCTAGCGTAGGTAACACCTAACAAGCCAATGCAGGCAGGGACTTTTAACCGTTGGCTCGGTTCCGCTTCGCTTCACATTTTAGCCAACATTTAAAAGCCCCTGATTGGGGCGTTAGCAATCTCAAGGAGCCAGAGTGATTATCAAGAATCGTGAAATAGTAGTTGAGCCGGGTAGCCCATTTTTAAATGATGAACTAAATAGGCTTGAAAGTGCTGAAGTTCTTACTCAATTCGTTCTTTCTACTAAAGACCCTATGGTTGTTTGTTTAGATGCACCTTGGGGACAAGGAAAAACTACTTTTCTAAGGATGTGGGAACAACATCTTAAAGATAATGAAGTACCAACTATATATTTTAATGCTTGGGAAAATGATTTTACAGATGATGCACTAGTTTCAATTATTGGTGAAATCAGCTCTGCAATTGATGAACTCTCTACACCTGAAGATATTTCTAAGACTAAAGAGTACCTAGATAAGGCAAAAGGGTTTGGAGTTACGTTGCTAAAAAGAACTGTTCCTGTTGCAGCAAAAATCGCAACAGCAGGTGCTTTAGAACTGGATAAAGTAACTGAACAAGCTCTTGCTGGTTTTGCCGAGTCTATCGCGAAAGAAGAACTAGAAAGTTATGAGAAATCAAAAAATACTTTATCTGCTTTTAGAGATTCACTACAAGAACTAGCCACAAGTATTTCATCTAAAGAAAACCCCAAACCTTTAGTGTTTATTATTGATGAACTTGATCGGTGTAGACCCAACTTCTCAATTGAAGTGCTTGAGAAAGCAAAGCACTTCTTCAATGTGAGTAATATAGTATTTGTATTAGGTGCAGATAAAACTCAACTTGGACATTCAATTAAGGCAGTGTACGGACAAGACCTCAATGTAAACGGCTATTTGAGGCGGTTCATAGATTTTGATTACCTTTTACCGCCTCCAGAAAAAGGGCTTTTTGTTAAAGCACTATTTAAGAGATTTGACTTCAATAGTTATTTTTCAACGAAAACTGGAAGAGACTCACAATATGAGGGGCGTCAATCCTTAGAAATGTTCTCTGAATTTTTTGAAATATATAATCTTACTTTAAGAGAACAAGAGCATTGTTGCTCTTTGTTAAGCTTAGCTATTAGGACAACCCCTAAAGATTATGCGCTTTATCCATTATTCCTCTGCTACCTAATCGTTTTAAAAGTCAAAGAGCCAGATCTATATAAGTCCTTTGTAAATGAAGAAATGACTCCAGCAGCTTTATTTGAACATCTTTCTTCTAAACGCGGCGCCGAAGAGTTAATCGCCAACAATTACGGGGCAGTTCTTGAAACATACATAATGACATGTAAGTCTCACCGTCATGGAACTAATGACGTTGTAGAAAAATATAACGAAGTTGTTAATTCAACTACTGCGAGCGATGAGCAAAAAGCCCGAGCAAAAAGAATCCTAGAGCTAATAAACAAGTTCGATTGGGATGGCGGTGTTGGTATTTTAGGTTACTTAGTAAATAAAATAGAGATAGCGTCTAGGTTCAGCTCATAGATTGCTAACAAGTCAATTATGGCATGGACGCAAAACGCATGGCTTGCGCTCCTTCGTCGCTAAGTTTAGCCATGCATTTTTGCTCCCCATATTGAGGCGTTATGTTTCTCTCAGCTAGCAGCATCAAGGATTAGAAATTTTTATATGAGTAATAAATTTACATATCAATCAGATGATTATGATCGACAGTCGCAAAGATTCGTAATCCCTTTATATATCAAGGATGAATTAGAAAATTACGAATATTCATCTACAGGGACACTCGTTAGGTATAAAGGACATCATTTTATAATTTTCGCTGCGCATGCATTGGGCGGTGGAGTTGAGTTTGAGAATGTCTACACTTTTGGTAGTGATGGAGATTTCCATCAGATCATGAGTTTTGCAATTGGTCATCAAGTGTTCAAAGAAGAGGACATAGTTATTGTTGATTGCTTTAATCAAGCATTAGAAAACAAAAACTATTTTAACCTTGATATAAAAAGTATGAATGGTTTTGATAAAAAGCACTTTGCTTGGACTGGATTTCCTGCAAGTAAGTCTAAATCAAAGAAAGTACATAAAAGTAGTTCCAAAGAAACTTTGAAAAATAAATTTGTATATATTGATGAAAGTGGAAATTACTTTAAAAATGCTAAGTACTTCACGATACTTTCGAAAATAGTAACAAATAACAAAATTAAAATTTCTGGGGTTTATGATAGAAAGGGTGTGAATTTAAAATACCAAGGCGATGTGAGCATGGGGCCACACCCTCAAGGTATGAGTGGTGGCGCTATGTATTTATTTTTTTTCAAAAAATCAGATATTAAAATCAAGCATTGAAGACACCTTTCGGTTTGCAGGAATAGGTATCGAGTACAAAAAAGACAACTCGATTATCGGTGTTCCTAGGCTTAAAATAATTGAGTTAATAGAAAAGTTTGATAGCGAGAACCCTATTCAATTCAAGCTGGTTCAAAATAGCTAAGCCAAGGCAGTGGTAACCGAAACATAACAATCAATTCAAGCAGATTCGCAACGTTTGGCACTTTTGGTTTGAATCAGCTTTAGTGATTTCGGCAAAATGCTTTAGGCTGGTGGTAGCGTTGCTCACTACTTAATTGGGCGTTACTGATTAAATACTCTAACGTGTTTTTGTCCAAAAATGAGTTAAAGTAATAGACTTTAACTCATTAATGTAAGTATTTATGAATAACTGAGTGTCTTTCACTATTTAGGCAGGCGTTAAACTTTACGTTCTGTATAGCACTTTGATTACATGCCAACCAAAGCGAGTTTTCACTAAATGTGGTTCTAAGATTTCGCCACTGAAAGCTACTTTGTCAAACTGTGGCACCATTTGACCGCGTCTGAATTCACCCAAATCGCCGCCTTTTTTACCCGACGGACAGGTTGAATATTTTTTAGCTAAAGTCTGAAACTTAGCCCCTTTTTTAAGTTGCTTGATGATGTCTTCAGCTTGTTCTTTATGTTTAACAAGAATGTGCAGTGCGTGCGCTGTATTTGCCATGGAAAATCTCAAAAATAAAAACGCGTGTATTTTATCACGGCAATCAACACTGAGCCACTGCGGCTATTTATGTTTACTTGTTGCCTGCAAAAACCCTGTCACCAAACAAAATTGTGCAATGTAATACGTTATCATTATTGCGATACTTGCATGCACTATTTCTAAATAAAAGCGGTTAAGGCCAAGAATAGAGTCTGATATAACAAACACTGCCCCACCTAACACTAAAAAGCCGTTAGATTTATCTGTCATCCAAGTAAGACTTGCCATTATGGTGAGAACCAACATATAGAAAATCACCGGAATGAGCATGTCATTTAAGTTTGGATAGAATAAGCAAAAAACAATGATGGCCAAAAATAGATAAAGGAGTACAACTTCTAGTCGCCAATTTTTAATTGGCAACATGGTAATAATATAAAAAGCGTGACTTACAAAGAATGCTGCTAAACCGCTAATAAACAACTGCCCACTATCGATGGCAAGTAGCACATCACCTAGTGTGGAAAAAATAAGTGCAAACAATAAAGTAATAAAAGTGCGATTTTGTAACTGACTGCGTGCTTTTAATACCATCACAATCAATATACCGATTGGTAAGGTTTTAAAAAGCGCTAGTAAAGGCTGAGGCCATGCTGGTTGTAAGAGCAGTAAAGCAATGTAAACCGTGCTTAAAATTAGAAAGAGAATGTTCATATTCTTATTATTGTTATTTGTTCCCAAGAACGAGAATAGCAAGCTTTACTTTAAATGTTTATAAAAATGCTGCTTTTGTCTTTCGGTCAGTAACTTACATTGTGTTTGTTTACCAAAAAACCGATAACGATTACGGCCAAGCCAATCATACATACGATCGCGAATGCCTTTTGGCAGTAGCTTGAAAACGTTAGCCAAAGAGAATGGAAAACCTAATTGAGTTGCGATAAATAACACAGCGTCACTTTGTTTATATAACTGGTTATTATCAATCACTAACATTGAAGAGAGTGGATCGTCAACTTGATGCGCCTTTAGTAAACGTTCACCTTTATCGCTTTGCATTGGGCATAACTTAAAGGTTATTTGCTTATCAAAGCGAACAGTAAACTGAACACAAAAATGGCACAGATTGCACTGACCATCAAACAGTATGACTGGGCAGTGAGTTTGCAAAATTAACCGCTTACTTGCACAACTTGTTTACCGGTAAAGCCACCAGCAAGTTGTTTATTTAATGCCGCTGAAACAGCCTCGGCGATAAAGTCTACGGCATGAATTTGCGGCAATTTGATCTCGCCACGAGCTGCATTATCGAGTAATAAGTTACCCATAAAACTCAGCTTTTGTTGCGCACATAAGCTATTTGCAAGCCACGCTCCACCTAACGATACAATGCCAATATTTGGTGCGCGTCTAAACATCAGTTCTTGTTCAAACTTAGGTAATTCATTTAAACAGGCAATACGGCCACAAAAGCGCATTAACTCAACGTTACGAATGGTGGTATCGCCACCAATACAATCAAGCACTGCATCAAAGCCTTGCGGGCCTAATTCACGGCGAATTTTATCTTCAAGTTTTGGGTCTTTGTAATCAAACACCACATCAGCACCTAATTGCTTAAGTAACTTATGATTGTGTTTGCTGGCAGTTGTAAATACGGTTGCGCCACGTTGCTTAGCAAATTGAATAGCAAATTGGCCAACGCCACCTGCCCCTGCGTCAATAAACAGTGAATCCCCTTCGCTCAGCTGCAACTTATCAAGGGCAATTAATGCCGTCATACCTGAACAAGGTAAGGTTGCAGCGTCTGCAGGTGATACGTTATCTGGCACAACCGATACCGCATAATTAGGCACCGTGGTGTATTCAGATAACACACCTTGGTCGCCAAGGCTGGCGTGCCATACAACGCGAGCACCAACACCAGGGAATACACCTTTATTTGCCTGAACAACCACCCCAACAGCATCATGACCTAATACATGCGGGTAATGCCACTTACAAAAACCTTGTTTTGCAAAGTTGGCATCAACATGATTTAAGCCCACATATTCAACTTTAACCAAAAGCTCATTGCCTTCAGGGCTCGGTACTGGCACAGATAGCTCAGATAACGCTATAGCGTCATTCGGCTCAACCACTGCTAGCGCGCGCATTGTTGACGGAAGATCTGTAGTTTGTTGAATATGCGACATTTAATACTCTGGGTTAAAGGTTGTTTAGTTCAAAGCTCCAACGACCATTAAACGCTTGATAAGCACTTACTTTGGCCTGCAATGAAGCAATTGTTGAATCAACAGCGTTCTCTTGCGCTATTAAAACATCCTGTCTCGCATCTAACAACTCTAAGTAAGGAATTTGTCCTTCTTGATACATTGCTTGAGCTTGACCAAATGCTTTATTCGCATAATTAAAACGCTGATCAGCATAATTTAACTGTTGCTGCTGTTTGACTAGTCTTTGCAAAGTAAGTTCACTATCGCTAATGGCTTTTAATACTTTACTTTGATAGTCACTGTAAGCGGCTTCACTTAAAAACTGCTGTGCATCACGCTGAGCTAATAATGCAGGATAGCTGAGTAATGACCATTCAACTTTTGGCGTTACTTGCCATTGTTGCACGGTATCTTCTAAACCATTGCTGGTTAAACTCACCACACCTGCAAACCCTGCCAGACTAATATCTGGCAAAAGTGCTTTTGAGGCTGCAACACTCAATGAATAAGCCTGACTAAACTGATATAAAGCACTGGTGATATCTGGTCTGAGAGCCATTGCTTCGCTGGCTTTACTAAACGACACGCTAAACTCGTGGCTTAATAATTCAGGCTCTTCAATCAATGTTATGTCGCTTGCAAGTCGGCCGGTTAGCACCGCAAGGGTTGCGAGGTCACGATACTGCAAGTAACTAAGCTCAGGAATAAGCGCTTGTTGCTGCTTTAACTGCGCAAGGGTGCGGTTAAGATCAAGCTCATTTGCAACGCCCTCTTCTACTCGCGCATTGAGCACATCAATACTTTGCTCGAGTGCTTCGATTTGCATCTCAATGATAGCTTGCTTTTGCACATTACCTTGATAGCTTACATAGCCTTGCACCACGGCAGAAACCACTTCAACCTGTAATGCTCTTAGTTGCTCTGCTTGGTTTAGTGCACCCGCATTAGCAGCATCTACTAATGCGGTAATACGACCAAATAAATCAAGTTGCCAATTAACATTAACGCCTGCGTTTGATTGGCGGGTAATTGCGCCATCTAAGCTGCTGCGATCTGCGCCTACGCTTAGGCTGCCCTGCGGATAATAATCCGCACGAGCTGCACCTAAACGGGCAATGGCTGCATCAAGTTGAAGTTGGCTGGTTTTTAGGTCGTGATTCATTGCTAATGCATCAGTCACTAAATTGTTTAACTGCGGCGAATCTAAACGGCGCCACCAGTTATTTTCGCTCGCACCTTCGTTTTGTGCACCAATTTGTGTATCGCTAACAAATTGTGTCAAGCTCACTTGCTGCTCTTGCATATCGACGCTTTGTGCGCAGCCAGCCAGTGCACCGGCTAACAGCATCGCACTGACTAGTTTGCCTTGTTTAAAGATTGCATGAAGAGGCTTATGCATCGTGTTGCTCCTTCTGCGATTTTTTAGTAACTAACATATAAAACACCGGAGTAAACAGTAAGCCGAACACAGTTACACCAATCATGCCTGAGAACACTGCATTACCCATGGCATGACGCATCTCAGCACCAGCTCCTGTTGCTAAAACAAGGGGTACAACACCTGCCGTAAAGGCAATTGACGTCATTAAGATTGGGCGAAGTCGTAAGCGACACGCTTTGATGATAGCTTCAAGGTGAGACATCCCCCCTTTATGCTGATCTCGTGCAAACTCAACCATTAAGATGGCGTTCTTACTTGCTAGTGCAACGAGTACGATGAGTGCGATCTGCGTGAAGATGTTGTTGTCATCACCAACAAACCAAACACCCAACAAGGCCGAGAAAATCGTCATAGGCACAATCAAAATAATAGCCAGTGGTAATCTTAAGCTCTCGTATTGCGCAGCAAGTACCATAAATACAAGCAATACGACAAGTGGGAAAACATACACCATGGTATTACCCGCTAATATTTGCTGATAAGTTACTTCTGTCCACTCAAACTCAATACCATTTGGTAATGTCTCTGCAAGGATTGCTTCAATCGCATGTTGCGCTTGATCAGAGCTATACCCTGGTGCTGGGCTACCATTTAATTCAGCTGTAGGATAACCATTGTAATGCATTACACGATCTGGGCCTGTTGTTGGCGTGACCGTTAATACAGAGCCTAATGGCACCATCTCACCCATGCGGTTACGCACTTTAAGATTCAAAATTTGCTCAGGATCTTGGCGGTAATCAGCATCAGCTTGTGCATTAACCTGATAGGTACGACCAAACAAGTTAAAGTCATTTACATACATAGAACCTAAGTACACTTGTAAGGCATTGAATACTTCATCAAGTGGAATACCTTGGATAAGCGCTTGCTCACGGTCAATGTCGATATCCATTTGTGGCACTTGAATTCTAAAGCTTGAGTAAAGGCCCATTAATGCAGGGTCTTGCTGCGCTTTAGCAATGGTTGCTTGTAAGCTATTAAAGAGTGCTTCAAAGCCTTTATTAGCACGGTCTTCAATTTGTAGTTTAAAGCCACCCGTTGTACCTAAACCTTGAATTGGCGGTGGCGGGAATACCGCAACAAATGCTTCATCAATACTGGCAAACTTTTGATTTAACTGAGCCGCAATCGCCATTGCCGACATACTCGGATCTTGACGCTCTTCAAAAGGGGCAAGCGGAGTAAATACAATGCCGCTGTTAGGGCTATTTGTGAAACCATTCACCGATAAACCAGGAAACGATACTGTGTTTGCAACACCCGGTACTTGTAATGCAATTTTTTCCATTTCTTGCACAACTTCTTGGGTTCTGTCTAAGCTTGCCGCATCAGGCAACTGTGCTACAGCCACTAAATATTGCTTATCTTGCTGTGGAATAAAACCACCCGGTACTGCGTCAAACAATTTAACTGTGCCACCAACAAGTGCAACATAAGCAACTAAGACAATGACACTCATACGAATTAGTTTTTGTACCAGCTTTTCGTAGCCATTAGCGCCTTTATCAAACAAGCGGTTAAAAGGTTTAAACAGCCAATTACCGAATACACGGTTTAATAACTTAGTTAAACGGTCTGGTTTTGCATCATGACCTTTTAATAGTAACGCCGATAACGCAGGCGATAGTGTTAACGAGTTAAACGCAGAGATAACCGTTGAAATAGTAATAGTTAATGCAAATTGCTTATAAAATTGACCAGATAAACCCGTAATAAAAGCCGTAGGAATAAATACCGCACATAGGACAAGTGCAATGGCGATAATCGGCCCTGTTACTTCGGTCATCGCAACACGTGTTGCTTCAAGTGGTGATAAACCTTGCTCGATATTACGCTCAACGTTTTCAACCACAACGATGGCATCATCAACAACAATACCAATGGCAAGTACCAAGCCGAATAACGATAAGGTATTAATCGATACACCTAACCATTGCATAACCGCAAACGTACCAATCAGAGACACTGGTACTGCAATCAGTGGGATTACCGATGCACGCCATGTCTGTAAGAACACCACGACAACGATTACCACTAGCGCGATTGCTTCTAGTAGCGTTTTAATAACAGCATCGATTGAGCCGCGTACGAAAATAGTTGGGTCATAAACAATGTCGTATTCAACACCTGCCGGAAAGTCTTTTGATAATACTTTCATGGTTTCACGTACTTGATCAGAAAGCTCAATCGCATTTGACCCCGGACGTTGGAATACCGGCATTGCAAGGGCTGGTTGACCATCTAACATAGCTCTTAAAGCATAGGTGTCTTGACCTAATTCAAGGCGTGCAACATCACTTAGGCGTGTAAGCTGACCTTGCTCACCCACTTTGATGATCACATTTTCAAATTCTTCTTGAGAGCTTAAACGTCCTTTAACATTCATTAGAATTTGAAATTGATTACTTTTCGACGTAGGCTGCGCACCTAAACTACCCGCAGCAACCTGTTGGTTTTGCGCGCGTAATGCATTTACTACATCCATCGCTGTTAAGTCACGTGCAGAAAGTGCATCTGGGTTAAGCCAAACACGCATTGAGTACTGACCACCACCAAACATACGAACATCACCCACACCTGGAAGACGTGCAATTTGGTCTTTGATATACAAATCAGCATAGTTCGCTAAGTAAGTTGTATCATGCGTTTTTTCTGGTGAATATAAATGCACCACCATGGTTAAATCTGGTGATGATTTTTCAGCTACAACACCTAAACGCTGAACTTCTTGTGGTAAGCGTGGTAGCGCACTATTTACACGGTTTTGCACTTGAACTTGTGCACGGTCTAAATCAGTGCCTAATGCAAAGGTTACCGTCAACGTCATGCGGCCATCACTGGTTGCTTGCGAAAACATATACAACATGTTTTCAGTACCATTGATTTCTTGCTCAAGCGGCGTCGCCACTGTTTCAGCAATTACCGTTGGGTTTGCACCCGGGTAACTTGCCGTCACAACAACTGTCGGCGGCACTACCTCAGGGTACTCACTCACTGGCAATTGAAATAACGAGATTGCCCCTGCGATGAGAAAGATAAGCGACAGCATCGCTGCAAAGATGGGTCGCTGGATAAAAAAGTGTGAAAATTTCATTTTGCCCTACTGTTTTGCAACCAAATCTGAGTGATTATTTGAAAGAGTGAATGCAATTCCATCGCTATTAATAGTGACTGTGTTTGGTGAAATAGGCATACCAGGGCTTACACGCGCAGGGCCATTTACGGCTATCACATCGTTTTCGTTTAAGCCCGATGTAATCGCTCGTAGGCTGCCGTAACGCTCACCAACTGTCACTAATTTATATTCAAGAACATTGCCTTCACCCACAGTGAGTACAAAGCGATTCTTTAAATCAGTCCCAATTGCACGCTCAGGCACGATAACTTTTTCGCTTACTTTATCTGCGGCAAGCTTAATACGTGCGAATGAACCTGCACGCAGTTGTTGCTCATCGTTTTCGAACACCGCACGCACACGAAGAGTACCGGTAGTTTGATTGATTTGGTTATCAATGAAGTTGATTTTGCCATTGAAGTTAAAGCTGGTTTCACCCACTTTTTGCATCACAACAGCTTGTTCACTTTGCGCTGTTACATCAGCAAATGACTGATTCCAAGTACGCTCATCAATATCAAAATAAGCATACATTTGCTGGTTTGACACAATGCTTGTTAACACGCTTTGACCAGCAAGTACGTTGTTACCTTTGGTGATATTCGCACGCGATACAACGCCATCAATGGGTGAACGCACTTGGGTAAATGCTAAATCAAGCTCTGCCGCAGTAAGCTCAGCCTGTAGTGCTAGCAATTGTGCTTCGCGTTGTCTTAGTGTTGATTTACGAGATTCTGCTTGCTCCGTTGAAATTGCTTTACGCTCAGTTAAGCGCTCTGCACGTTTTGCTTCACTTTTAGCTTGCTCAAGTGCCGCCTTAGCACTTTCGATTTGCGCTTTTAAGCTATCGACTACGGCTGCAAAAGGACGTGCATCAAGGGTGAAAAGTAAATCACCTTCTTTAACGCTGTCACCTTCTTTAAAGTTAATTTTATCGATTACACCCGAAACACGTGGCATTAACGCAACTTCTTGTGGCGCTTCTAAACGCGTTGTATAGGTGTGCCAATTTTGTACTGGCTTTACAAGTACTTGTGCTACATCGATAGGTTGTAAATGCTGTTGCTGCGCTGCTTGGTTGGCTTCTGTGCCACACCCTGCAAGCGTTAAGCTCGCAATGGTCACAGCCACTGCAAGAATAGATTTGTTCATCACGACTCTCCTGTTAATAGATTGGAGACAATGTTACGGAACTAATTAGCGGATAAAAATGATAGATTTTTAAATTCTTTAATGCCAGAATGGCACCAATAAAGATTAAGGAACTGCTATGGATACCACCAGCCGCTTATTAATGTTGCTTGAAGTGATTGAACGAGGCTCATTTGCCAAGGCTGCAGAGTCTAGAAATATAGACCGTTCTGTCATTTCAAAACAAATTAGCCGTCTTGAAGATGAATTAGGGGTGCGTTTACTTAATCGAACTACGCGTTCCTTTTCGTTAACTGCTGCTGGCGCTGAAATGGTAAAAAAAGCAGCTGAACTCAGAGATTTGCTATCAGATACCGTAAGACTTGCAGAGAATTACCATCAAGAACCCCGTGGTACGTTAAAAATTACCTCATCAAGTATTATTGGCAAACGATATATTCAGCCAGTCATTAATGACTTTCAAAAACGCTTTCCTCAAGTAGAAGTAGAGCTTCGCTTAGACGACAGACTAATTGATTTAGTGTCAGAAGGTTATGATTTAGCTTTTCGCGTTGGCGAGCCAAAAGACTCATCATTTATTGCCCGAAAAATTGCCCGCAACCGCATGTTACTGCTGGCCTCACCTGAGTTTATCGAAACTTACGGTATGCCAAAGCATGTTGAAGATTTAAAAGAGTTGCCTGCCGCTAGTTATTCAAGCCCAAGTAAACGCATTAGTGGTATTCGCTATCGTAATGTCGATGGCGATATTATTGAGCAAAACATTAAAAGTGTCTTTCGTGCAAACGATGCTGAAGTACTTTTGATGAAAGCTATTTCAGGCAATGCTTATGTTCTTGCCCCGGCATTTATTCTTGATGATGAAGTAAAACGCGGTGATTTAGTGCCCATTTTAACCGATATGGAATTACTCGATTACAGCGCCGTGTACGCGGTTTACCCACACAGAGACTTACCAGTAAGAACACGTTTATTTTTTGATGCGATGCGCGAGTACATAGGCAAAGATATTCCAATATGGGAAGCGAACATTCCTGATTTTGACACTATGTACAAGGGTTAAGTCTATAAAGCGCTAGCTCGCTTTATTACACCGGGTTAATTGTTGGTTTAACTCATAAGCCGTTACGACTCTATTTCGGCCTTGCTGTTTAGCTTGATAAAGTGCATCGTCAGCTCGTTTTATAAAGCTTTTTAGGGTTTGGTTTGGTGTATAGCAAGCAACACCGATACTCACAGTGAGGTTGATCGCTTGCTCGTCAATATTGTGAATTGTCGATGCTAACTGCTCTCTTAATTCTTGTGCAAAATCTAATGCACCTTGAGGGTCGCTGTTTGGTAAAAAAATAGCAAACTCTTCACCACCAATACGAAACACATATCCTTTAGTAATCCTTTGTCTGAAAAACCTAGTCACCTCAATTAAAACGCGATCTCCCATTTCGTGGCCATAGTGATCATTAATTTTTTTAAAATAATCAAGGTCTAACATAAGGATAAACAAACCATGTTTATTTGTTTGTTCAATTTCAAAATAGTGTGTCATTGCTAAGCGATTACCAGCCCCCGTTAACGGGTCAAGTAAAGCTAAGTTTTCGAGCCGCTGTCCATACTCTGCACGACTGTTTTCAAAGGTATGAGACACCGCCCAAATACTGATGTAGGTAAAAGAAAAATTAAGTAAGAAATTAATAGTATTAAGGGGTTCTAAACTAGGTTTAGCTAATAGAATCGCGGCTTGAGTGACAGCGGCTATTAATGAAAGGTACAAACCAACTTGTTTACCTAACAGCAAGTAAAACAAAATAGGTAATGAACAGGTCCAAATAAACAACACGCTTTTTATGTTACTTAAATACGTGCCGAGCGTGATTAAAACCGTTAAAAAAATACATAATGTAACGGATTGCCAGCGATGACCATTGTGATTTCGTGTATAAAAGAAAATATAAAAACAGAACAGGGCGAAAATAACTTCAAGTGCCCCTAATAAAATCATGTTTGTAACAAGTAAATTAAAAACGGCAAAGATACTAGCAAGCACACCCAAGCAAAATCCCATCCATTTCAGAACGTTATTTCGTAAAGCCTGAGTACCTCTCAGTGCGCCGATATCCATTAGATTTCCTGCCGTAATTATAGTAAGCAGATTTTAACGTGATTCACCATAATTAGGAACATTTTATTACCAAACAGTGCATAACAATGCACTTTTTTACCTACAATTGTTAAACATTTTAGCTCCAAAGCAATAACGGAAATACACCCCAAAGTGCTAAAATGAGTGACCATTGCAAAGCTGCTACCATTGCTAAACTATTTAACAAATTCATTTTACTCAACTTTTCATGAGTAAATATACGCCATAACCCGTAAGTCATAGCAAACGGTAATATTGTCGTGGCTAATGCTAACAATGCACTGGCAAGTGTAAACTCACCAATATTTAAAAATGATTGAGTTAAAAATAAAGGCAGCGGTACAAAAAGAAATAACGTCGCCGTAAAAGGCAATAATAGAGGTGACGACAAGCATAATTGCCCCTTAACCAAGCAAATAGCGCCATATACTAATATCCATAGTATGGCGATTACGCCGATGGCGAGGCTGAGCCACATCGGCAGTAACTTCCAAAGACTGGTTTGTTCATATGTTCGAAAACCATCACTGATCATATGTTGACCATTTTCAGAAATATACAGAGTGTGTGAAGGAAATCGCTTTGTTTCTTCACGAAACAAATTACCGCCTGTAGCTAGCAAGGTTTTTTGCTGAGACTGAAATGGTGACAGTGTTAGCGTTTCGCCATTTGAGCTCACTGTTGCAAAATGAAGTAGGCGATCAAAATAGGCAAATCTTTTCATTCTGTTTGGGGAAAGCGTGTAAAACCCTTGCCAATCATCAAGCGCTACTTGCGCTTTTGATGGAGCTATTGCATTGGCCTTATTTACACCAAGGTTGCTAATCAGCATGCTATCAAATTGTTTGTAATTTGCAGTTTCTATATCGGCATTAAAAGCGATAAAAAATGCTTTTTGTTGCTCAGGAAAAAAGCAAAAGTTAGTGCGGTAACCTAAAGTAGAGCCACTGTGGCATTTGCCAACCACATTATGCCGGTCGCGTGTAGTTACGCCTAGCGCATAGCCGATATCAGTTAAATTATTTAAGGTAGCTTCTGTTTTAAAAGGCTTTCCCATGCTTGTTAATAATGTCGGTTCAATAAATATACGGTCATTAATCTTGCCATCGCCCATTAAAAACTGCGCAAACAAAGCCATATCATAAGCTGTCGTTGTGAACTGCCCTGCCGGTCTTAAAAACATTGGTAACGTGGCTTGGCTAACGCCATTTTCAAAATGGCCCATAGCAAGCGCAGGATCACTAAACTGTCCTACTTGAGAAACAAAATTAAATGTACTCATGTGCATACCCAGCGGTTCAAGCAAGTGTTTATCTAAGTAAGATTCATAGCGCTCTTTAACAACGGCTTCAATCACCATAGCTAAAATTGCATAACCAAGATTAGAATAGGATAAGCGGCTTCCGGGGCGATTTCTAATACGCAACTGACTTTCAGTAAAGGTTTCTTTTAGAGCCGTATCAGGCTTTGCTTGTGTCGTTAATAATTGCCAAAGCCGAATGTCTTCAAGCCCTGACGTATGATCAAGTAAATGTCTAACCCGAACTGGTGTGTTCAAGGCCCAAGGATTTTGCAAGCCAATATCTGGTAATATTTCAGTAACCGGGGTATCCAAGGAGAGTTTTTTATCTGTTACAAGATGCAACACCCCAGTAGCAATAAGTGTTTTAACGATAGAGCCTGTTTGCACCTTATTAGCTGTCGTCATAGGTTTTAAATTCGTAAAGTCTGCATAGCCTTTTGCACCTTGCGCAATTTTATTTGCACTCACTGTTGACCAAACAACGCCTATTAGAGATTCGTTATGCAAAGAGTGTTCAATTTGATTACTTAACTCTATTTCTGACCCAAACTTTTCGTCAGCCAAGGTTACATGAGATACAAAAAATAATGCCGTTACAGCAATAACTAAAAATTTTACAAGGTGTTTCATGTTTTATTAAACCATTCCTTAGGCAACAAGAAGTTGACCTGCGGCGTATTTACTAACCGCAAGCTAGAAAGTTATTTATTAAAAATACGACTATGAGCGAGGTGTGATTATTTAGTCATTCATTAAATCTGTAACATCATCGATTAGATCATCAAGCTCTTCACGAACATTTCGACGCTGTTTGTCTGTAAGAGTTGGTTTTAAGGCAAGCAGTAAGGTTACGTAGTCATCTAGATTTTTATCGTCAGCTTTGATTAATTCATCACTCATAAAAGCCAAACGATTATTAATGATCACCGCTAACTGTTGATCAAAATCCGCAGGCTTAGTTTTTTGCATAAACAAAGATTTTAAAGCATCTAAGCGCTTTTGTTTGTACTGCATCCAAAGTAAAAATGTACTAATGCGAGTGTTAGATGCCGATTCGATCAGTGCTTTTTGTTCAGCTGATAACTTTGAGCCAAACCACTCTTTATAATTCTCAAGATTTTCATCTAGACGTTCTTGTTTGTGCTGCTCAGCAGATTTTTCTTGATGCTCTAAATATTCTTCATTGATTTTATCTTGCAGTGCCGCTACAAATTCAACTCGTTGTTCATAACTCAATGCGTTAGCTAAATCGATCAATTCTGGTTCTAGCTTATCAACTAGTGTTTGCCAATGTTGCTTTGCTTGGCTGAAATGCTGTTTTAATTGAGCGTGATTAACGTCAGTTTCTAACATTAGTTTTAAACTTTCTAAGTCCTGTTTATAAAGAGGCAGTTGAGTCTCTCGATGCCAATCACGGCTGGTTTTAACTATATGTTCAAACTTTTCAGCTTGCTCATTGTTTAAGTCAACATAATCATCAATCCAGAATCCTGACAGCCAACCTAAATTGTTATAAGTGAAGCTAGGAGAACAACCAGCAACTCCTAAAAGTAAACTCAATGTGATTAAACACTTTGCTATTTTTTTCATCATGCTCAATTTATTAATCTAATTTTAATTAGTACCTTATTAAGTTAACACTGAGAATAAATAATCAGCAACACCCTCTAAATGAAATTAATTATCATTTAAGTGTTGACGCCCACGCTAATCTAAGTAATAATCGTTATCAACAAGTTCAGGTAGGCTATTAATCTCACAACAATATCAATGTCTATAAGGCTTTGATGGTGTTTTTCTGGATTTGTTCAAGATTTAACACTTGATTGTTTGCGGCTTCCTCGACCCAAGCAGCGACATAAAACGTTACACTTTACTTGCTACATTGCTCATATCGGTGACGGTAGATATGACACTAAAAAGCCCATCATGGGCTTTTTTTATTTCTTTAATTTTTCTGTAAAATCTGTATCTTGTGTCTACTTTTTTAATTATGTACTTGCTATTGCCTTCAAATTGGGCATTTAATACTGTTGGGTCTAAACTAAAAATAATGTTTTGCCCTTTTGCGAGTTTGGCAATGCATTTATCAATATCTAAGTTTGTAGCTGTTGATAACTAACACACATTTGGAGGCAGACAATGATCAAGCCTAACTTGAAATCACTATTGCTTACTAGCGCATTAATCCTCTCACCTTTTGTACATGCTAGCCTAGAAGATGCTCAATTGGCGGCTAATGAAGGTCGCTTTGAAGAAGCATTAAAAGAATACAACTATTTAGCAGATCGGGGCTTTGCACCGGCAATGTATGAACTTGCTAAAATGTACGAAGGTGGTTTTGGTGTACAGCGTAACTACCAAAAAGCAGCTGAGCTTTATCAACAAGCCGTAAAAAAAGTTCACGCTGATTCGATGTTTGCACTTGGAGTTCTTTACCAAGAAGGCAAAGGTGTAAAACTCGACAAAGAAAAAGCTATTTCGCTGTTTGAGATGGCAGCTAAGAAGAATCACCCCGCAGCTCAATATAACCTAGGTGTTATGTATGCAAATGGTGAAGGTGTATTACAAGATTACCGCACTGCACTTAGCTGGTATCAAAAGGCGGCAGCGAATAATTTTACACTTGCCCAGTTTAATATGGCTCTGATGTACTATGAAGGCCTTGGCGTTCCAAAAAACCTAGAGAAATCTTATATTTGGAATACCATTGCTGAATACAACGGCAACATGGATGCAAGCCATAGCCGCAAGCTTGATGAACGCAGTATGTTACCTGCAGAAATTGAAGCCGCAAAAGAAAAAGCTGATGCAATTTACGCAAAAATTCAGGCAGGTTTATATGCCCCTGATGGCCGCTTATAAGCGTAACTACTTGCTTAATTCAGTGATAACCAGTTAGCTAAAAATGAGCTTTAAATGTTTTGTACTTGCGCCTAAGGGCGCAAGTACATCCATTTTAATATCTTAATAAGCCACTTATTCTGCTTTAATAACAAGTGTGTGCGTGGGTTGAATTTACCCGAAACCAAAGTATTGCGCGCATGACTGAAAGTTTTAAACCCTTCAATACCGTGGTAATTACCCATTCCAGACTCACCTATTCCGCCAAACGGTAATTGATCAGCTGTCACCTGCATAAGTAAATCATTAATTGCTAAAGTTCCACTGCGAATAGATTGACTGACTCTTTTGATTTGTTCTTTATTATGGCCAAAAATATACAGGGCTAAAGGTTGAGAGCGGTGATTGATGTAATCTATGACTTGCTGCTCTGTTTCGTAGGTCATAATTGGTAACAGAGGGCCAAAAATTTCATCCTTCATAACTTGCATATCGTCATTCACTTGTGTGATTAAATGCAAGCCCATACGATGTTTTAAGTCATCATGTTGATCATCATCAAGTGGGCTAAACAGTTGCGCCCCCTTTTGCTCTGCATCGTGTAGGTATGACTTTAAACGTTGATACTGAGCATCTGATATTATTGAAGTTAAGTTTTTGCCCTCAACACCTTGCTTATAAACTTTTTTATACAGTTCACATAGCTGCAATACCAACTGGTGCTCAAGCTTTTTAGGTACAAATACATAGTCTGGGGCAACACATATTTGTCCTGCATTGTTCAGCTTTCCAAATAACAGTGTTTTTGCCGCCATCTTAATATTTACGTCATCGAGAATAACAACGGGTGATTTTCCGCCAAGCTCTAAAGTAACAGGTGTCAAATGCTTACTTGCTGCTTGCATGACTTTACGACCAACAGAAGTTGAACCTGTAAATAACAAATGAGCAAATGGGATATCACAAAAATTTGCGGCGACTTGGGCATCTCCCTCAACAACAACGCAGTGCAGTGCTAACTCATCAGTCATTATTGATTTGATTACCTGGTTAGTGTGGGGTGTAAACTCACTAACCTTTAACATTACCCGATTACCTGCTGCTAAGGCACTTATCACAGGTACTAAAGATAATTGAATAGGATAATTCCACGGTGCTATAACCCCTACGACACCTTTTGGCTGGTACTGAATATGTGCATTTGAAGGCCATAAGCTAATACCAACTGAACGCTTTTCGTTACGTGACCATTTAGGTAAACGTTTAATTATGTCGCTAATTGTTTTAACCGTTGGTAATAAATCACCAAGTACGGTATCAAAGGAAGTACGATAACCAAAATCTTTACTCGTTGCAGCGACCAATGCTTGTTCATTTTCAATAAGCCGAGTTTTAATCTGTTTCAACAGCTTAATACGACTGGCGATAGGTAAATAAGGCTGAGCTAAAAATGCCTCATCAAGTTGTTTAAATTGTATTTGCAAAGGTACATCTGTGTCAGTCAAAACGTCATCTCTTTCAAAGCGATTTTATCAACTATAACCAGCAATGCATGTATGGGCAACATTAGTCGTATCAAAAAAAACAGCGCTCACTAGGAGCGCTGTCGGTGGTTGGAAAATGGTTGAGAAAATAATCTAGTTATTAAAAACCAAATACTGCTCCTGCAATTGTCATTGTGACAAGAGTGATCATAACAATCGCAATAATATTCAGTGCAAAACCAGAACGAATCATATCGCGCATTTGAATTTGCCCAGAGCCAAAAACAATCGCATTAGGCGGTGTCGCAACTGGCATCATAAACGCACAACTACACGCAATCGCTGCCGGAATAACCCACACAAGCGGCGTACCAAATACAGATTCAGCTACCGGGCCTAATAGTGGTAAGAAACCTGCTGCTGTTGCTGTGTTACTAGTGATCTCAGTTAAGAAGGTAATTAAGGTAGCCACTGCTAGTACACTTAAAACCAATGGAATTGCACTTGCCCCTTCAATCATATGGGCAATGTATTCCGCAAGGCCTGATGATTTGATTTGTGCAGCCAGTGTTAAACCACCACCGAATAAAAGTAACACACCCCATGGCACTCTAGCTGCGCTTTCCCAGTCAAGAATACGCTCACCATCACCTTTGTTTGCTGGTAACACAAATAATAATAAGGCTGCTGCGATAGCAATACCGGTGTCAGAAATTTTTAAGCCAGAAAGATCAGCCAGTAACGGTCTGAAGATCCAACAAACAGCTGCCAAAACAAATACTATTGCTACACCTTTTTCTGCACGCTGCATAGCACCGAGCTCTTGTAACTGTGATAAAAATAGCGATTTAGTATCTTTACTCGCTGCTTTTGCACATTGTGTATCTACTTTATAAGCAAATTTAGTTAACCAAACCCAGCATAAAATAAGCATAACAGTCGCAAGTGGTACACCTACTTTCATCCATTCGGCAAAGCCAATATCAATCTTATAGCTATCTGATAAGTATGCTGCCATAAGTGCATTTGGTGGCGTACCAATTAGCGTTGCAATACCACCGATACTTGCGCCATAAGCGATTGATAATAACAATGCTTTACCAAATTGGTCATTGTCAGGGTTAGACTGTTTAACCAACATATTAATCGACATAGCAATAGGTAGCATCATTACAGCTGTTGCAGTATTTGACATCCACATTGATAAGAATGCTGTTACTAACATCATGGCTAAAATTTGCAGGCTAGGTTTAGTTCCGGCACGAAGCATAGTGTTAAGTGCAATACGCTTATGTAAACCCCAACGCTCCATTGCGATTGAGATCAAAAAGCCGCCTAAGAATAAAAAGATCAAAGGGTGTGCATACGGTGACGCGACCCCTTTGATTGCTGCAATATCAGCAAGAGGTGATATTACAAGTGGCAATAATGAAGTCGCAGGAATTGGCACAACTTCACTGACCCACCAAGAAGCCATCCAAAATGCTAGGCCTGCGGTACGAAGTGCAGCTACACTCATACCTGCTGGAGGCTCAATAATACAAGTTAATAACATCACTAATGGACCCAGAAGTAACATTACTGTGCTCATTAATGGGCGTGGCTGAGAGCCATCTTTTGTTTGATTTACTAATGACATACCGACTCCTTAGAACTTGTATTTAAGGCCAATTGCAACGCTGTTGTCTGATTCAAGCTCTAAATCTAAATCAGTATAGAATAAGTATGCTGTGGTTTGTTTATCAAAATTATAGTCAACACCTGCTGTCCATTGTTTACCTTCTTCAGCATGGCGAATTTTTGAGTCATCTTTAACGTATTGCAGTTTAGGTACCCATTTATCAATTGCATAGCTTGCACTGAGAGCATAGCCATTGCCTTCTTTCGTGCCATCTGTTGACTCGCTGCGCTGGAACAAACCCGCAAGCTGGAGGTTTTCAAGTTTCCATGCTGCAACCACACGGCTTGCCGTCAATTTGTTAAGTGCATCGACATGGCTAATAGCAACATAGTAGTCTTTTGATTTTAATGCACGGTCACCATAAATAACCGTTGCCGCAAAACCAGATTCATCATTGCTGCTGTCATCTTTTGGTGCATAAGTTAGCGCAAGTGATGCGCCACCATACGTTTTTGAGCTGTAAGTAATGGTATCGCCGATACGGTCTTGACCTGGGATCAGCTGAGCGATATCTGCTTGTGTTTCGTTAAAGCCGTCTAGTTTACCTTCAGAGTATTTAAAACGAGTGTCGTTACGACCCACAACGACTTCACCAAAATCTCCAGCAAGCCCTAAATAAGTATTACGCGCTGAAAATGGCTCGTTTGTGTCATCGTGCTCAAAGCCTTTTACTTGTACTTCATATTTAAATACCGCTTTAAGCGATTCTGTTAGTTTGTGGCTGCCTTTAATACCAATTCGCGAAAAAGGTGCCTCAATTTGTGTACCTTCGTCAGCATAGCGCATAACGCCGGTATCTGTGTTTGCTATTTGAACTTCTGCTTTACCGTATACAGCGTACTCTGCTGCCATTGCTGAGCCTGTTGTGCTCGCTAAAATTACAGCCGCTGCTACGCGTGTTTTTGTATGAGTGAATATTGTTGTCATTATGCGCCCCTTATTAGGTTCAAATTGTTGTTCCTAACAAGTAAGGCAAGTTGGTTGCCAACTTAGTTAATTTTATAAAAACCAATAAATAACAGCACGTTATATTTATTTGTCTATCTAAGACTGGCTTTTATGGGTGGATATCCACACATTTTTAAAAACATGCTGTCACCAGTTCCACCCATTGTGAAGAGTTTAATCTGAGAGGGTTGTTTAGTCTTTGAACATTTCGCGATTAATACCGTATTTGGTCATCTTGTCGTAGAGAGTTTTACGTGCAATTTGTAAGGTGACCATGGTGTCTTTGATGCTACCGTTGTTACGCTCAAGGGCTTCTTCGATGAGTGATTGTTCATAAAAGCTAATTTTTTCGGCTAGGCTTAAGTCCTGAGCAAGTTCGTTCTCATTGTTTGAATCGCTGTATGAGGCAAAGGCTAGATCAGAGCCCAGCAATACAGCACGCTCGGCTTGATTTCTAAGCTCTCGCACATTGCCAGGCCAATCATAAGCAAGTAGTCGTTGTTTTGCCTCACTACTCAACGGTGCCGGTGGTTTATGAAAACGTGTAGCCGCTATTGAGCTAAAATGTTTAAAAAGTAATGGAATATCGGCTTTTCTGTCGCGCAATGCCGGAATACTCACTTTTACTAAATTTAGGCGGTAATAGAGATCGGCTCTAAACTCCCCTGCTTCGACCAGTGTCATTAAGTCTACTTTTGTGGCCGCAACTATGCGCACGTCTAAATCAATGGCGTGGTTATCACCTACAGGCGTTACTTTTCGCTCTTCAAGCACCCTCAATAACTTTACTTGTAAGCTTGCGGGTGTTGACTCTATTTCATCTAAAAATACAGTGCCGCCTTTAGCAAATTCAAACTTACCTTGGCGAGATTGCGTTGCACCAGTGTACGCGCCACTGGCTGCACCAAAAAGTTCACTCTCAATGAGTTGCTCAGGGATAGCGCCGCAGTTTATGGCAACAAAATTAGCCCCAGAACGATTACTTTGATCATGCAAGTAACGGGCAACTAACTCTTTGCCTGTGCCTGTTTCACCTTCTATTAAAACATCGGCGGGAGTGTCGATTACCGCATTGAGTAAATGCATCATTTGTTGCATTTGCTCTGTTTCACCTAAAATACGCACACCGGGCGCAGAGGTTTTCTCTACTGCTAATTTTAACGCGCGGTTTTCCATCACTAGAGCACGCTTTTCTGAAGCGCGAGCGATACAATCTAACAACTGCTCTGTTAGTGGCTTTTCAAATAAATCATAAGCGCCAAGCTGCATAGCTTTCACGGCAACAGATACATCAGCAAAGCCGGTAAGAAAAATAACCGGTAACTCGCTATCGAAGGCTTTAACTTGTTCTAAAAATGCCAAGCCATCCATTTTTGGCATGTTTATGTCGCTTAATACAATTCCCTCAAAACGACGACTCAATTTTGAAAGCGCCGCGGTTGGTTCACTAAAACACTGAACTTGATAACCTTCAATCTCAAGGAGTTGCTTTAATGAATCGCGGATCACCGCTTCGTCATCAATAACGATTACCTGATTACAGGTCGCTGCAACTACACTCATGATGGTTCCTTATTTGTTTGTAAGGTTATTATAAATTGTGCGCCGCCTTCAGGGCGGTTGTGCGCAGATAATCGACCGTTAAATGAGTCGATAATTTGTCGTGAAATCGATAAGCCCAAACCCAAACCATTGCTGGTTTTAGTACTGTAAAATGGCTCAAAGATGTTACCTAACGCGTGTTGATCAATACCCGGGCCCGTATCAAGAATAGAGAGTTTTACGCGGTCATCGAAAAGTTCGAGCTCAAAACTCAATTCGCGTTTTTCAGATTCACTCATTGCTTGGCTGGCATTAGTGATCACATTTACCAATACTTGTTCAAACTTAACGCTGTCAACCCACACGGTTATGTGTGCGTCAATATCAGCAGCTTTCACTTCGATATCGTCTTGTTTTAATTGTGCACTGGCAATCATTAAGGCATTTTTTAACATACTTGCGAGGCTTTGCTGCCTAAGTTGAGTTTGCGCCGGTTTACTAAAATGCTTAAGTTGCGCGACAATCTTATGGACACGCTCTATGAGTGACTGCACTAGCACTAAATTTTCACTGGCTTGCTCAATATTGCCTTTGATAAGTAACCGTTTTGCACTCACTAAATAAGTATTCATAGCACTTAAAGGCTGATTGATTTCATGATTAATGCCCGCACTTAATTGACCTATCGTTGCAAGTTTGGCTGTTTGGATCAGCGCTTTTTGGGCTTTTTCGAGCGCTTGAGTTCGCTCGATCACTTCTTGCTCAAGGCTGTGCCTTGAAAACAGAAGCTTTTTATAGCCAGCAAAACGCACCATAGCCATATGAATTAATACCACTGCAATGGCATAAAACACACAAAACCAGAGGAGCCTTGGGATTTGCGCAAGCTCAACATTCGTCACATCCACAAGCACATTAGCTTTAGCGTTTATAATATCTATTGTTTCTGTCGCACTGATAAAGCGCGCTTCTTTGCCATCAAGTTGAATACTTTGCTGAGCGGTTTTTTCACTTAATGGCTTGTTGGTGTACATGAGCAAACTTGGTTTATGTGATAAGTATCGGCGTGACTTAACCAAAGCGGCCATTTGTTCATCACTTAGTGTATTAAGTGACTTTAAACGCCAATCGGCGACATCCGACATCACAATCACGCTATCTTCTAGCGCGATATAAAAATGGGTGCTGTCTGATGCATTAAGAAGCTGGCGGTCTTGTTCAAACTTTTTAGCATTTACTTTTAACGTGACGACGGCAATCACTTTGCCCTTCTCTATAACGGGCTCTGAAAAGTAAATGCCCCGCTCACTGGAACGCATACCTAAAGCAAAATAAGCAACTTTTTCACCTTGCTTGGCTAAATAAAAATATGGCCGAAATGCAAAATTACTGCCCAAAAAGGTGTAATCAACTTGCCAGTTACTACTTGCCACGACCGAGCCTGTTAAATCCATTAAATAAACATCAGATGCACCGCTGGCTCGTTGAATATCTTCGAGGTAATAGTTAACAGCCTGTTCGCCAGTACCTTTATTAACCAAAAATGATTTAACCAAATCATTGGCGCTAACTAAGGTAGGAATAGTTTTAAAGCGGGCTAACTCGCTTGAAAAATAATGACTTAACTGAGTAGCTTGAACACGACTTTGTTGCTCTGCTTGTTGATAATCGTGAGCGCGTCCAAGGTAAAAAACTAACACAAGCAACAATAAAAGCATTGCACCTGCAAAAACTAACTTTTTACTTAATGACGACATTCAAACCTTTGAGATAAGCGCAACTAGAAATTGAACTGGTAGTGTAACGATAAATCTTCAGTTGTACCAGCAACTGCGCCATTGTCCATGCGTGGATCAAACACGTTATATTGTTTGCCTAACAGGTTTTCTGCCTTAAGCATTAGCTGGCTTTTGGCATTTAGCTGCCACTTTAAGCTACCGCCTAGCAAAGTATAGGCTGACTGTTTAAAATAGGCACCACTCACCGAGCTCACCTCAACTTTGTCTCGCCACAATACATTTAAACTTAGTTGCCAACTGTCAGATAAGTTATAACTAGTTACTAAGCTTGCAAACCGCTTGAAACTTGCATTAATTGGGTCTTCAAAGTATTGAGTATAGGTGCCTGTTACAGAGAACTCTTTATTTGATTGCCAAGTACCATCAAGTTCAATACCACTGTTTTGGCTATTAAAGGAGTTTGCAAAGGTAAATAAGGCATCATTAGATTGTGTAGGTTCAATGTTTATAAAGTCGTTTAATTCATTATAAAAAAGCACTGCATTAGCTTGTAACTCAGATGTTTGAAAATGCCAAACCAGCTCAGTAGTTTTTACTGACTCAGAGCGAAGTGCCGGGTTGCCTACTGTGACATCATCATTTGAAAAAAGCTCGTTAGTAACAGGTGTTCTGAATGACTCGCCATATTGTAACTTAACGGTATGCTCTGGGTTTATGACATATACACCAGCAAGACGAGGCGAAAGTTTGCTGTCGATGTTGTTCACATCGTCATAGCGTGCTCCAACATATAGAGTAAATGCTTTTGTGTAAGGGATTTTTAGTTGCCCATACGCACTATATGTTTCAAAGGTGTATTTGAGGGCCGCAAACTCAGGAAAATCCATAACAGTAACAATACCTTGCTGATAATAGCTAGGATCTATAATTATCAGACCTGATTGGTCGTCGTAATAACTGGTGCGAATTCCAGCTTCAACTTGTTTAGCCTCTGAGTACTCTACTCCTGCAGCAAGCTGCCATTGATTATTAAATTGATAACTCAACTCAGTTTCAAACTTACTATCTGTAGTTTGCCAAGCTGGGCCAACTAAAAAGTCAGGCATATCATCAAATGCAACTATTAAACCTGCGCTAGAAATATTATGCTCAGTGTATGAATAACTTGAGTCAAGCTTTAGCTTATCGTTATTAACCCAGTTATATTTAATGCCAACAAAGGTGTTATCACTAGTATGTTGGTTTTGCTTTGAGTAGCCTGCAAGGTTTAAAAACTCATCGAGTTCTGTTTTGTTGTAACGAGCACTTAGTTTGAGCTTTTTGTAATCAACACCCGCTTCGAGATAAATTGCTTCAAGTGGATCTTTAACCCCTTGCGGATAGCTTTCACCGTCTTTTTGATCATAAGAAAATGTCGCATACACAGCGGTACTGTCATTAACAGTGCGGTTAAACTGCCCTATTGCCCCATAGCGACCATTATTGCCAACCACGAGTTGTATAGCATTTCGCTCTTTAGAGGTAACAATATTCATCACCCCTAAAAACGCATTACTACCATAAATCGCTGAGCCTGGACCGCGGATAAACTCTATTTTTTCGATGACTTCAATAGGAATATAAGGCATGTAAACAGAGGCTTTGCCAAATGATGACTCATTAACTCGCTCACCATTGATCATCACTAATACATTACCGCTATCAAGATAAACGCCTCGTGCATGATCTTTAGGCACGGCGCCAACCCAGTCTCCACGAGTTGATTGCATACCTGGTACGAAGTTCATTATCTCATACGCATTATCGATACCAAGTGCTTGAATTTGCTTGCGGTTAAACACCGTCATAGTAGAAGGAACTGACGACAAGGTCTCAGTAGTTTTAGTTGCCAGATCAACATGTACCTCAAGCAAGTCCTCAAAACTTAAAGAAAATAAGTCTTGTTCTTCAGTTGAATGAGCAACCGAAGAGATGGTTGAAGCAACTACAATTGAAAAAAGTGCTGAACATCTTAATAGCTTCACGCTGCGAGATACCTGTACTAATAGCCCATGCTGCAAAAGCAACACACTGTTTACACTATTAATACAAAAGATTGGCAAGCTTGCAATGTTTTTATAATTTTAGTTGAAGAGTTCTCGGAAGTAGATACAAAAAACCCATTTTAAACTAAAAATGGGTTTTAATATGAAGCTTAATTAAGCTGTTTCAATATTACCTGTACGCTTTGCTTTGATGTACTTATATAAACCAATAAGTGACGCTGCTATCCAGAAAATTTCGATAACAAAACTAGCAAGGTTAAAGTTATAACAAAGACTAATCAGTAACAGAATTGCCCCTGTTAAGTTCATCATGTTATACACAAGGCCGGTTGGCGATGCTTTATTCAGTTGTAATAAAAAGAAAGCACCAACCACTAAGAATGTGCCTGTCATGCCAATAATATCAAATAAAAGTGCTATCACGTGCGTGAATCCATTTTGTTCATGTGTTTATACCCATACAACTGGCCCAATCCATGGGGAGGGTTGTTTTCATTCATTGAAACAGCAAACCGGTCAATAGTATCAGAGCATGAGGAAGAAACGAGGATAAATGTCCGTATTTTAAACCTATTTATGCGTCACCTTACCACCGATAATTTTTAGAGCAGGTGCGCCACGGATCATGGTCTCGCGGGCAAATTGACGTTGGCAGTCAGGGCAAATGCCTGTTTCATTGGTAAAGTCTTGGCTAATACGCTCAACAAAGCATTTAACCAAGGCCCCTTTTCCACCTTTGCGGTATTTAAATAATTGGCTTTTACATTGTGAGCAAAAAATATCGACTGTTTTAGTTGGGCCTTTTTTATTTGGTTTAGCCATTAACTACCCGATTTTACTTCTAAAACACTGATCCTACCATGTTAAGACCACAGTCCCAAAACAAGGCCAATAAGCGAAAACTGTAATATAGAGTAACTTGCATTCACCAAAAAAAGCTTTAATGGACGCTGCTCAAAAATATAACCAATCCCCAAGGCACAGCTAACCCAACATAAACCAATAATAAAGCCAGTACCTACTGCCACTCCTACATTGACGTGCGAGCCAATGAATAAGGATAAACTAAAGGCGATTATGCAGCATAAAATAAAACTACCACCAAAGACTTTAATTGGATTGATACTTTGTAAATCAAGCTCTGTTAAACCACAGCTTTCCATCCAAATTCGCTTAAATAGCCAAGGTGAGTACCACAGCGCGCCTAGAAGAAATGAGGCAAGGCCAGCAAAAAAAATAGCAAAAAAATTAAGTTCTGAAAAATGCATATTGCAAACTCATACAACGAACAGTACTAATTTGACTGTAGTTAAGGATCTGCGATGCAGCAAACCAAAAAGACTTAGATTTATACCTGTCTACATCAAAATAATACTTTAGGATGTCACTTAACACGCGTTCCCACCAAGGAAACAGCTTGTTTATTGTTGAACTGGTTTTTTTTGTAATTTGCGCTGCAAAGTTCGCCTGTGCATATTGAGTTGTCGTGCTGTTTCGGAAATATTGCCATTATTACTATGGAGTACATGTTGAATATGCTCCCATTCTAATCGCTCTGGCGACATAACTTGGCTCGGCTTTGTATCTTCTAATAATGGGTTTGCTTCAGCGTCACCCAATATTGTTTTGAATAATGAATTAAAATCAACAGGTTTTGGTAGGTAGTCGTCAGCACCTAAACGAATTGCTTCAACAGCACTAGCAATACTTGCAAAACCGGTTAATAGCACAATGCGAGCAGTTGGAAACTGTGTTCTTATCGGTTTAATTAAGGTTAAGCCATTGTCGTCACCGAGTTTTAGATCAACCAAATAGTGGCTCGCATCAACATCGTTTAGTTTTTGCATTGCTTGCTCTTTATTATGGGCAAGCTCACATGCAAAGCCATGTTTTGTAAAACGCCTTGCCAGTGTGGTGGCAAGGTTTACATCATCTTCGATTATTAACAGTTTCATACGATCTTAAGACTTACGGTGGCAATTGCACCCAGCTGTTGGTGATTACATAGCGTTAATGAACCATCTAAACGCTCTAAAGTTACATTTGATAGCAGTACTGCCATACCCATACCGCTTTTGCTAGGCATTAACTGCCCTCCTAGTGCGGACATTTGTTGCTCACTAAAACCTGGCCCAAAATCTCTTAAAGAAAGCGACAGTTGTTGGTTATCTATTTGCCAGTTAGCTTCTATGGTATTTTGTTGGTTTTTTATATTCGCTAAAACTGCATTTTGTAACAAGTTCAAAATTGCTGGTAATAACATAGCATCACTCAAAATGGAGCACTGTGGCGCATCATTGAGCCACTGTAAGCTTTGCTCAGGAAAATGCAATGTCATGGCATCTTCAATTGTATGCTGTAATGTTTGAGCGCTGATCACCTTTTGTGTTTCACCGGTTCTTAAGGCATTTGATAGTGCCCTAAAATGTTCAAGTTGCTGTTTACACTGTGCCAATGGCTTAGCCATTTCTTGCACAATGGGATCATCAGCTTGTTGTTCTTGCAACTCTTCAAATAAAAGCTGCAAATTTGCAAGAGGTGTTGCTAATTGATGCGTAACTTGCGCGGCAGCACCGTCGAGTGTTAATAGCTGCTCATGCCTAAGTTGCTGTTCACGGGCCTTTGCAATAGTAGCTTCTCTGGCCCTTAACGTGCTATTTAATGTGCCAATAACAAATGCGATAACAATGGCGCTGATAACAAAATTAATCCACATGCCAATAAAATGATGAGTCATTTGCATTTGGTGCATGGTGTGTTCAGGCATCTTTATCAATAAAAAGCTATAAGCTGCAATTGCCAGCACAGCGGTATAGGCAAGTCCTTTGGCATTAACAGATACCGCAGCTATCATAATGGGTAACAACAATAACGACACAAACGCGTTAGTTGCTCCACCACTCAATGACAAAAGTATCGTCAAAAACAATAAATCAGCAGTTAACTGCATTAATACAGCAGAAGGTTTCGCTTTTGTTACTTTTCGATAAGCAAATATGCTCAACAGCTGAAAAATAGCTTCAATTAGAATAACGGATAGTAAAGGCAGTAAGGCAATTTGATGTTCAAATAAGAAGTACACAACCATTACAGCAATAAATTGCACTGCAATTGCGGCACTTCTTAACACCAGTAAGCGGCTAAGAGCCGGATCAGTTTGCATAGCAGAGGTGTTAATGATTATTCATCATCCATAGAAATTGTAAAAACAGCACATGGCGTGCCTTGATGAAACACCATTTGCCATTGTTTACCGTTAAAACGCCACAATGACATACGAATTGAATAGTTAAATTCTGAGCGAACAGATCGTCTAAAGGCCGCCTGATAGCTCAATTGCGCTATGTTCTCGCTAAGCATACGGCCTTTAAAATGTTGGTTGTAAAACTGCGGTACCACCTCAGTCGGCAAACGGGTTAATACTTGGAACTTATTAAAAGACGTGCCATCTGCTGCAATTTCGATGAAGTCATCATCTAGCAAAGCATCAAGTGCTTCTGCAGATTGTCTTACCTCAGGCTCTAACAACTGCCTTTCGGCATCAATCAAATGATTAAATAAAGTTTCTTTAATTTTGCCGCCCATAGTAACCCTTACTGTTTGAGCACTTTACCGCCCTTCATAACAAAGTTAACTTGTCTAAGTTCACTAATGTTATCAAGCACATTCATATTAACGCTGATAATATCTGCTTGTTTACCAACACTCAAGTCACCTAGGTTATCACTTTGGCCTAATAGTTTAGCAGCTTCAACAGTTGCGGACTTAATTGCCTCTTTAGGTGTCATACCGTATTTAACCAGTAATTCAAATTCTTTGGCATTATCACCATGCTTAGACACCCCTGAATCAGTACCAAAAGCAATTTTCACGTTATTTTTAAGCGCTAACTTAAACGATGCTTCCATCTTGGGCGCTACAACTTCTACTTTATCAGCAATTGCTTTTGGCATATTTGGGTTATTCTGCACTTCTTCTTTTACTGTAGCACCAGCGAGTAAAGTTGGGACTAAATAAGCATCTTGCTTTTTAAATAATTTAACGGTTTCTTTATCTAAAAATGAACCATGTTCTATTGAATCAACCCCTGCTCTGAGTGCCGCTTTTATACCTTCTGTGCCATGAGCATGGGCCGTTACCTTGCGACCTAAATGATGAGCCGTGTTAACAATGGCACTGAGCTCTTCATCAGTAAATTGTTGATTCACACCCGCAGCAGTATTACTTAACACACCACCTGTCGCGGTAATTTTAATCACATCGGCACCACTTTTGATAACATCGCGTACCGCACGAGTACAATCATCAGCACCATCACACACACCCAAGCCACCGCCTTGTGTTGCTTTGGTAATATCACGACGATAGCCATGCATGTCACCGTGACCACCGGTCGGTGTGATCATGTCTCCTGCAGCAAAAATACGCGGACCAACAATGTCGCCACGTTCAACAGCTCGTCTTAATGGGAAGATAACTTGATAGCTGCTACCAAGGTCGCGCACAGAAGTAAAACCGGCATCGACTGTGTGCTGTAAATATTTTAGAGAACGAAGTGCATAATCTGCTTCGTATTCAGTTGCCCATTGGTGTGGGTTACGCTTTGCATCTCGCTCAAAGGTAACATGAACGTGCATATCAATCAGGCCTGGTAAAACCATCTGATTTTTTAAATCAATAACATCTGCATTACTAAGGTTTAACTGCTGTTTTGTTAAATAGCCTGCTTTAATTGCAGTAATTTTGTTATCGTCAATAACCAGTGTTTGCTGCTCTTTGACATCTTGCTCAGTGCCTACCAGCATTTTTCCAGCGTGAATAATGGTGGTTTGTGCATTAACCGTAAACGAAGATAATAAGGACAGTACCGATAATGTGCTTATTTTTAAGTTTATTTTTTTCATAATCGCCTCTTTTTTATACTAGGTTTAACTTAAATATCGAACAAATGCCATTATTTACGACGCAGTAAAGCGTTAAGCTAGTGTTGAGAGGTGATTTTTGGTATAACTTTGAAAAATTTTAACAAGTCTGACCACATAAAGAGAACACATTATGTCTTATGCCCAAATTACTGGCTGGGGTAAATGTATACCACCCGCTAGCATTAGCAACGATGAAATAAGTAACATTGTTGATACCAACGATGAATGGATCACTACACGTACAGGCATTAAATCTCGCCGTGTCAGCCATGTTTCTACTGCTGAACTTGCTACTGTTGCTGCAAAACATGCCCTAGCTTGTGCTGGCGTTGACGGCAAGGACATAGACTTAGTGTTATTAGCAACCTGTACACCATCAACGATGGTGGCTAATACCGCTTCATTAGTGCAAAAAAACATTGGCGCTGTTGGCGCTGCAGCAATGGATACTAACGCTGCATGTTCAGGCTTTTTATACGCTTTACAAGCTGCCACAGCACAAATTCGTGCCGGTATGATTAAAAAGGCCGTGGTTATTGCTGCTGAGCGCATGACTTGGTATGTCAACTGGTCACGTCGAGACAGTGCTGTACTGTTTGGTGATGGTGCGGGTGCCGTTGTGTTAGAAGCCTCAGATACGCCATCAGGCTTACTCGCGACTAAAACAGGCTGTGATAGTGAAGACCGCGATATCCTGCATATTGAGAACTTTGGTAGCGATTTAAATAAATATGAGCCAATTGGTCCGTCAAACTTATTATTCGAAGGTCGCGAAATCTTCAAACGTGCAGTTAAAGGCATGAGTGAAGCCTGTGATGACGTGCTAAACCAAGCGCAATTGCAACTTGATGATATTGATGTATTAGTTCCTCACCAAGCTAATTTACGTATCATACAAGCCATTCAGCAACGCTTAAAAGTAGCTGACGACAAAGTCATGGTGAACATTGCCGATTACGGTAATACGTCTGCAGCGACAATTGCAATTGCAATTTGTGAAGCTGTTGAGCAAGGCCTTATCAAGCCTAACTCAAACATTATGTCAGCAGCCTTTGGTGCTGGTTTAACTTGGGCTGCAAGTTATATTAAATGGGGCGATCGTGTGACACCAATTGCGGTATCTGATGCTGCTCTACCTGAGTGTGATAAAACAGGTCTTGAACTTGTTGCACCAGCTGTTGCGGCATGTAAAGCGGCAGAGTAATACCCTACACTCATTAATAGAAAAGCGCGGCTTAGTCCGCGTTTTTTTATGAGCATAAAAGGATTAGACCATGGAATTATTAGGCATACATCACGCTGCAATCATCTGTAGCAACTATGAAAAGTCAAAGCACTTCTATAGTGAAGTTTTAAAACTGCCGATTATTCACGAACTATACCGCGCTGAACGTGACTCGTATAAATTAGATTTAGCGCTTCCTGATGGCAGCCAATTAGAGTTGTTTTCGTTTCCTGGCGCGCCACAAAGACCAAGCTACCCAGAAGCTCAAGGGCTTCGCCATTTAGCGTTTAAAGTTGCCGATATTGCAAAATCAAAACACTATTTAGAAACACAAGGTATTAGCGTAGAAGAAATAAGAGTGGATGAAATCACCGGGAAGCAATTTACATTTTTTGCCGATCCCGATGATTTACCGTTAGAGCTATATCAACTCTAAATTATTGAAAACGATCTTGTAGATAATTAAACACGGCACGAATGCCCAATGCTTCACCGCCTGCAGGACGACCCGGCAATGAGCGTACGTTCCAAGCCATCACATCAAAGTGAACCCAAGGCGTGCTTGGTTCAATAAACTCTTTTAAGTAAAGCGCGGCAGTGATTGCACCACCAAATGGCGTTGAAGCACAATTGGCGATATCTGCTACATCACTTTTTAATAATGCTTTGTATTGATCAAATAAAGGAAGTTGCCAAACAGGGTCATGACAGCTTTCGCCTGCATCTATTAATTTGTTCGCAACATCGCGATTATTGGCGAAAAAGCCTGGTAATTCAGTACCTAATGCTACTCGGCAAGCGCCTGTTAGGGTTGCAAAGTCTACGATTAGATCTGGATTATCGTTTTGTGCTTCAGCAAGTGCATCACACAGAACTAAACGGCCTTCGGCATCGGTGTTATCAATTTCAACAGTGATCCCTTTACGTGTTTTGATCACATCACCTGGTCTAAATGCATTTCTAGAAACCGCATTTTCAACCGCAGGTACCAATACACGTAAGCGAATTGGTAAGTTGGCAGCCATAATTAACTGTGCAAGGCCAATAACATGCGCGGCACCGCCCATGTCTTTTTTCATGTTACGCATACCAGAACTTGGTTTTAAATCTAAACCGCCAGAATCAAAGCAAACACCCTTACCAACTAAGGTAATCTGCGGAGCATCTTTTGCACCCCAACGTAAATCAAGTAACCGCGGTTTGTTTTCCGAAGCACGACCAACCATGTGAATCGTTGGGTAATTTTGCTCTAATAATTCATCACCCACCCATTCGCTGAACTCACCATCAAAGGTGTCAGCTAAATCAGCCATCACTTGTGATAAATGTTGTGGCATCATATCTGCAGCAGGTGTATTGACTAAATCACGCACTAAATTAATTGCGCTGGCATGCTCAGTTAAACGCTTAACTAGGCTCTCATCAGCAATAGCAAGCTGCGCTCGCGGTGAAGCTTTTTCTTTATATTCACTAAACTCGTACCCACCTAACACAAAACCAAGTGCAACTTGCTCAACGAAAGTGTCATCACCCTGGATTTGATAGCAACCTGCAGGAAGCTTCGTAGATAGGTCGCCTGCTAACCAAAAGTCATTAAGATCATTAACTAAGCAATAAACATGCTCCAATGAACCCGACTCACTATCAGCAATAAGGGCAATGCCTTTATTTTTAAAATCACAGTTTGATAACCAGTTTTGAAGTGATTGTGGTTGCTCAGTTAACCAATCGGTAAGATTTGCTTTTGCAATAAAAGAAAGGGGAATACCCGTTGAAGAATGGCGAATTAATGCACTCATTAAACGACTCGTTATAAAGAAAAGATAACTAAGCATACCAATATCTTGGTACAAAAGGTATAGGCAAAATCAGATTGCCAAACCCAAATCAGTGTTTGTTTTGCTTCTCTTTTTCTTCTTTTTCGACTTGTTGGTCTAGCTCTTTAAGTGACTTATTAATATTGAATGAACTTGGTAATACATCAACACCAACCCACTGCCCTAACTTAACAACAAGGGGGATGGTAATGGGTGCAAATGGCAATACAGCAAATACACCCAAACCTAAGCCTTTCAAGATATCTAAGAATTGTTCATTAGCAGTATGTAACTCTTCTTTACTAGCTAGGCCTTGAGTGTACCGCCTATATATATGAAGCATTTCTTTGGTTTCTTGCTTTTCTTGAGCAAGCGCGATTTTAAGTGCTACCATAGCGCGCTTAAAACGTAATGTTTGACGCTTTTTGGTAATTTTGGCTACTCTGAACGGAGCCCTATGAATAACTTTGTATAATCGCATTTAGGTATTTTCACACAGCATACGAAGTTCACAAAGCATAATTTACTTATATTAGTTTTTGACTTATCCTTAGCACTCTATTATTAATTATTTTTCATTAATTCAAATGGACCAAAAACAACTAAAGGACGAGCAAAAACCAACAAAGCCCGCTTCTGATGAATGTTGCGGTGGTGGTAGCTGTTGCCCATGCGTGTGGGATGAATACAAAGAAAAGCTTCAACAGTGGCAACTACTGAACGATAAGCAACAAACAAAATAGACCGTTCCAATTCCTTTTTTGCCTACATTTCACTCAAAACTTTCTGTTTTTAAAATTTTTTTAGATATTTTATATAAATTTTCACAAAAAAATGAATCGCAAAGAATAAATTATCCCCTTAAAATTCATACACATAATCCAAATAAAGTGAATACCAGAATAACCAACACAACCAAAACAACATTAAATTAACAATTTGCAAATTATTTTCACAGTCTGTATAAGTTATTTACACCAATTTAGAGTTGGTGACCTAATCATAACTATTCTAACTGGGGAAGTCAGAATGAAATTCAAAAATAGCGCGCTGCAACAAGCAATTAAATTTGCTTTAGCAACAACAACTGTAGGTCTGTTTGTATCTGGATCTGTAATTGCGGCAGAAGAAGCAACTGAAGAAACAAAGGTTAATAAAAATGTAGAGAAGATTGCGGTAGTTGGTACCCGCTCTGCACCTCGCTCAATCGGTGACTCACCGGTACCAATCGATATCATCGGTGGTGAAGAGCTAGACAAAGGTGGTAACACCGATATGCTTGAGCTACTAAAAGGCTCTGTACCATCTTTTAACGTTCACCAAAACCCAATCAGTGATGCTGCATCACTTGTTCGTCCAGCAAACTTACGTGGTCTTCCTTCTGACAGTACACTTGTGCTTGTTAACGGTAAACGCCGTCACCGTGCATCAGTAATCGCTTTCTTAGGTGGTGGTATTAATGATGGTGCTCAGGGTGCCGATATCTCAGTTATTCCAAGCATTGCTTTAAAACAAGTTGAAGTACTTCGTGATGGTGCAGCAGCTCAATACGGTTCTGATGCAATCGCCGGTGTAATGAACTTTGTATTAAAAGATGCCTCAGAAGGTGGCTCTTTCGAAATTCGTCAAGGCGAATACTATGAAGGCGATGGCGATACAACGCAAATTTCAGGTAACGTGGGCTTACCATTTACCGATAGCGGCTTTGCTAACTTAAGCTTCCAATATAAAACAGCTGACGCGACAAGCCGTTCAGTTCAACGCCCAGATGCTGCTGCACTTAACGCAGCGGGTGTACCAGAAGTATCTTCTCTTGCGCAAGTTTGGGGTGCACCTGAGGTTGATGACGATATCTCTATCTTCGGTAACATCGGTTTAGATATAAGCAACACAGCGCAATTCTATATGTTTGGTAACTACTCTGAGCGTGATGTACGTGGTGGTTTCTACTATCGTAACCCACATACTCGTCCGGGTGTTTATTCAAATGATGGCGGTGAAACACTACTTGTTGGTGATTTAACTGGCGATATGAGCGGTAACTGTCCTACCGATATCATGATTGATGATAACGTTTTAGATAACCAAAGATACATCGATCTAGTTGCTAACAACCCAGATTGTTTTGCGTTTAACGAAATGCTTCCGGGCGGTTTTACACCTAACTTCGGTGGTAACATCACAGATACTGCACTAACAATTGGTACTAAAGGTGAAATCACATCTGGTTTCCTTGAAGGTGCATACTATGACTTAAGCGGTACAGTAGGTTACAACGAATCACGCTATTTCATTTATGACACAATCAATGCGTCATTAGGCCCAGACAGCCCGCGTGACTTTAGCCCTGGTAAGTACTCACAATTAGAGAAAAACTTTAACGCTGATTTATCAAAAGGTTTTGACTTTGGTTTAGCGTATGACGTTAACGTTGCTGGTGGTCTTGAATGGCACGAAGAAACATTTACAGTTGTATCTGGCGACGTAGCTTCATTTACTGCGGGCCCTCTAACAGAGCAAGGTTTTGGTATCGGTTCAAATGGTTTCCCTGGTTTCAAACCATCTGATGCAGGCGAATATACACGTCGTAACTATGCAGCGTACGTTGATGTTGAAGCACCATTCACTGACGACTTCCTAATGGGTTTAGCGCTACGTTATGAAGATTACGATACATTCGGTTCAACAACTAACTATAAGTTAACTGCTCAATACCACGTAACTGAAGACCTGAATATTCGTGGTTCAATCAGTACTGGTTTCCGTGCTCCTACTGTTGGTCAAGCTAACGTAAGTAACGTACAAACAAACTTAAGCAGCGGTGTACTAGTTGACTCAGCACTATTACCACCAACAAACCCTATTGCTGTGCAATTAGGTGGTACAGAACTTCAACCTGAAGAATCGCAAAGCTACACTTTTGGTGCAGTATGGACAATTGGCGACTTATTCTTCACTATTGATTACTACAACATCCAAGTTGATGATCGTATCAGTCAATCAGACAAAATTGAGTTGAGCCAAGCAGACAAAGACACGCTTGAAGCGGCTGGTGTACCAAACGTACAAAACTTAGCGCAAGTAAGCTTCTTCACAAATGACTTTGATACAACAACACAAGGTGTTGACGCTGTTGCAAACTATTCAACTGAATTATTAGGTGGTAGTTCAACATTCAGCTTAGCGTATAACTGGAACGACACTGAAGTAACTAAGTCGAGCCCAATTACAGGTGAATTTAAAGTAAGCCGTTTAGAAAATGACTTACCAAATCACCGTGCAACGCTTAGCTGGGCACAACAGTGGGAGAACTTCTCTGCATTTACACGTGTTAACTACTATGGCGAATACCAAGGCGTTCACGTAGATTACGATGCAACAGCTAAAACAGCTGATGCAGCAGTAACAATTGATGCAGAAGTTACTTACTTCCTAACTGAAGAAATTAGCTTGTCAGTTGGTGCGACAAACTTATTCGACCAAGAAGCAGAAAAGCTTGATTTCTTCGACCGTACTGGCATCCCTAATAACAACTGGGGTGGTAAATACTACGAGACTTCACCATATGGTATTAACGGTGGCTTCTATTACGTGAAAGCTACATATACTTTCTAAATAGAGGTGCTTTCTAGGTTGAGAGATCAACCTAGAGAGTCTATACCCCAGACTTTTCTGGATATTTATAGTTAATCAAGGCGAAAGACATTTCGCCTTTTTCGTTTTATAGTAAATAAAAATAATAAACATCGCCCCATCATTATGTTGTTAGAAAAAGCGAATCAACTACTTGCTGAAAACAAACTAAAAGAAGCAGAGTTTCATTTTAAAACGATTCTTGATGCTGAACCAGAAAATGGCGAAGCATTATTTGGTTTAGGGCGAATCGCTCTGCGCCTAGAACGCTATGATGCGGCAGTATATCTATTACAGCGAGCTTGCGAGCGACTGCCGCACATGCTCGAGCCACTGCATGCCTTAGCGGATGCTTTTAATGGCGTTCACTCACCGCAAGATGCAGTGACTGTACTTGAATACGCAAAATCAATTGCCAGCCATAACCCTGAACCACATTATTACCTAGCCCAACACTATTTGACTTATGGCGAACTCGATAAAGCCTATAACATCTTAAAACATGCACTAACTATGGGTAGCTACCCTGTAAAAGCTTATATTTTATTTGAGTTGGTACAGTTTGCTCGGTTTAACAACGAACAAAACTACATAAACGAACTCCACCACTTCTTAACGTTAACCGATAACGTCCGCTTAAAAATGGTCTGTTACTACGCCCTCGGCAAGAGTTACGATGTACTTGGTGATACACAACAGGCGTTTGATTATTACAAGCTTGCAAATAAGTTTCAGTCTAAATTGACGCAATTTAAAACCGCTGAGCTAGTTCCATTTTATCAACGTGTTATTGAACAAAGTCACGCCCAATTAATTGCCTCACGCGATAAAACTTTTAAAGGGACAGTTACACCAATATTCATAATTGGTATGCCACGTAGCGGCTCTACACTCATAGAGCAAATGCTAACAAGTCATAGTGACTTTGCGAGCCTCGGAGAAGATGCCAGTATCAGTAATCAGGTTGTTGCTTATATTGAACAAAAAACTCAGCGCCCCTACCCTGATTGCTTAGCTGAATTAGATCAAGGGCTCATCACCACAGCCCGAAATATTTATATTGAACGCTTAAAGCAAGCACCAGTGGTGCGCCCCTTTATGATCAATAAGCTACCTTCAAACTATCAATCACTTGGGCTAATTTATTTATTGTTTCCAAACGCTAAATTCATCAATATGCAACGGGATTACAATGCCATTGCTTGGTCGGTGTTTAGCAACTACTTCGCAGAAAATGAGCCCTACTTTTGTTCTCTACCCGAGTTTAAACAATACTATGATTTATATCAGCAGTTAATGGCACATTGGCACAACGTAATGCCAGAAGCTATTTTTGATTTAAGCTATGAGGAACTAGTGAGTGAAAGCGAACAAACATTAACAGCATTGTGTAAATTCTTAAACATTGAGTATAACAAGCAATTTTTAAATTTTTATAAATCGAAAAAACCAGTGGCAACGCTCAGTAAAACGGCTGTAAGACAGCCGCTTAACGACAAAGCAATTGATAAATATAAACGCTACGAGAGTGCTATGCACACACTTATGAATGAGCCTCAAACCAGTTCAGCAGATCAACAAACTGCTCAAAACGCGCCTGTGGGTGAGTAAGCATATTAATGTGATCATAATCGACCTTATGGCCAAACTTACGGCCATAAATGGTCATGGTTTGCTTGCCAGTGCCCGACTCTTCCATAAACTTTGCAATATCAATTGGCTGACATAGTGCTTTATCTTTGATACCCGCAACGTGCATGATAGGTGGTAGCGCTTTATCGGCTAATGCTTTGGCGTAATCAAAGCCATCATCGGTGTCGACCCAAGGTTTACGTTTAGCCCATTGCATGCTTTGGTAATGCGATTTACGGGTTTCATCATCACTGCCCCATTTCAGTTTTTTAGCCGGAACAAAGCCATGCTTACGGGCAACTAAGGGTGCCAAGCCATACCAAATTAAATTACCTTGAATATACTTACTAGGATGATGATTATACAAAGACCGTTTAGAACCAAAATAGCCGCAAGCTTTCACATCATCAATCAATTCAGGAAAACGGGCAAACACACTGTTCATCAACACCCCGCCCCATGAGTGAGCAACCCAATAACGGGCAGGCTCGCCTTCAAGCTGTTTAATTTTATCTAGAAATGCAGGAATATCTTCTAAAATGGCCTCGGTCTGACCATACTTTGCATGCTTTGAAATCGCAGGCTTACTCTCACCACGACCGCGCAAATCAGCTACATAGCAAACATAACCATGCTCAGCTAAAAATGGCGCCAAGCCTTTATTGTTGTGGGTGTAAAAGATTTTGCCATTTTCAACGGCACCATGCATAAAAAACACTGCAGGGCCTTTCGCATCAGTCTTACTGATACGACGTAAATGTAGAGTTTGGCTTTCGGCGAGTTTAATAAACACCGATTCTTGTTTAATCGTCACGTTTGACCTTTTTATTCTTATAGACTCATCGTACCAGTGTTAAATTACGCCAGTCTATTTAGCAAAGCAAGTTTGTTTTGGCGATTGCCACTCAAAATGAGAATCTCAGGCACGATGAGATTTTGATTAAATAGTAACACCAATGCAGTGCCATTATTCATTGATATGAGAAGTTCGACTTGCAGAAGCCTTTGGCTAAATTTTGATGATTTCTATGTTACGTAATTAACATATGCGGAGGAGACAGCCTTTTGCCATTCGTGGTCTTAAGTTTATCATTGAGTGTGAACAGACGTTGAGCATGACACATATCTGGATTAAAACGTTTAAAATATTAATTCGGTAACGCTCCACTAAGTGAAAACTTATAGTAGGTTAAAACGTTTGTACGCAGTGAAACCAGCCAACTGTTAATTATCCCGCTTCAGTGCCTTGTCGGTATGCAATTTATAACCAGCCATCTTTTTGCGGATCATCGCCCAATACTTCAATTGCAACAGCGCACAGATCTTCACCTAATATTTGATTGGTACCCCAACCTTTATCCCATTTAATTGCGCATTCCTCTGCAATACCACGGAAGGAATACTCTTCGTCAACTCTCAAATATTTAATCCATTTGGCAGCTTCAAGGCTTATCAATGGTCTTAATTCATCCTTAAAATCCAAACTCTTACTCCTTGCCTACTAACACCCGCATACTGGACAGATAATACTTAGCTAAAATTAGTGAAGAATGACCACCAGCCAAGCTTTAGACGTCCCACTTATAATTGCCTTGTTAGGTGAACTTTTCGACTATTTCAATAGCTCTTTGTTTTGTAAAAACACCATTAATTTCTGGATCTGTTAATTCAGCTACGTAGTCAAAAACTCCTTCCTCTTCAAAATCAACTAAATCACATAGTTGAAGAGCATCTGCGATAAAGCATAAGTGATTTTTATTTAGTTTATCTTGAATGAACAATTCACATAGCTTATTAATATCAGCAAAAGATATAACAATCTCTTCATCTTCAATGACATCGATAGTAATAGAAGAACCTTTGATATCCAATTTATTTTCATAATCTGAAAATTCAGTTAAAAACCCTCCTAGAAACACTTCTGGAGATATGTACTCATTTAATAATTTGGATAGCGATGACAGCTTCACCTTTGCTCACCTAACAGTGTATTTGTCCATTAGTATTTACACTCAAAGCCTTTGGAGTCAACTTTGGCGATGTTGTCTTTATTACCACACTCTTTAATTGCCATTTCAGTGTGATTGCGCTCATTGTATTGTTTAGCAATTGCGTCAAGGCTTAGCAAAATTACTACAGCTATCACTATTTTTTTAAATTTAGACATAAACATTCCTTTGAAAACAGACTACTTAAAACACAACGATTTTGCTCTTTTGATGGGGCATAGAGGTTCACATACCAGTTGCTTAAGACGTAAAAGGTAAAAGAACAAAGAAAAATACTATTAGTCATTTTTTATAAGCTTCCTTGTTGTTTTTAATATTCAATTAAAATACACAGAAGCTCGATTCCTTCGATTGTCTTTTACAAGATAAAGTGCTTCATCTACGTTTTTAATTATTTTTTCTAAGTATTTCAAGTTAAAAATGATTTTTGCATATCATACTTTTAATGAGGCTAAGCAAAAATATCCACCGCAAACTAACTCAGAGCAAAGATTTATTTGGTACAATCAGCCTTTGATATGGCTAACAGATAGGTTTTCCTCAATGCATTCGCGAAATCGCCACTTAAATGGCTACGACTTTACTTTGCTATGCAAAGATACTCCTGCCCTAACACCTTATATAACGCAAACGCCAGCGGGCACTGATACCATTGATTTCACCAATGCATTAGCGGTTAAAACCCTCAACCAAGCGTTATTAAAAAGCCATTATAAAATCGATTTTTGGGATTTGCCCGACAACTACCTTTGCCCACCGGTTCCTGGCAGAGTGGATTACATTCATCACTTGGCCGATTTATTAGCAAACGATAACCAAGGTCATATTCCGACGGGTAAGCAAGTAAAAGTGCTTGATGTAGGCACAGGTGCAAATGTGATTTACCCGCTTACTGGTAATCACGAATATGGCTGGCACTTCACAGGCTCCGATATTGATGCCTTGTCTGTTAAAATTGCCAAACAAATCGTGCAATTCAACCGCCTGAAAATTAATGTTAAGCAGCAAAACAACGCCAATAAAATGTTTACGGGCGTGATATCGAATAAAGATGTTTTTCACCTAACTTTATGTAACCCACCGTTTCATGCCAGCGAGCAACAGGCCAAAGCAGGCACTGAGCGTAAATGGAAAAACCTTAACAAAGCGCCACAAAAAGCACTTAATTTTGGTGGCCGCCAAAACGAGCTTTGGTGTGAGGGCGGTGAGCGCGAATTTATCACTAAAATGTGCATTGAGAGTCAAGAGTTTGCAGAGCAATGTATTTGGTTTACATCACTTGTTTCAAAGTCTGACACTTTGCCGCATATAAAAAAGTTGCTTAGCACACTTGATGTGAAAGAAGTAAGAGTTATAAAAATGGCACAAGGCCAAAAAATAAGTCGCTTTATTGCTTGGAGCTATTTTGACCAAGCTGACCGCGAAGCCATTCTTAACGAACTAGTATAAGGATAATAAGATGATCGACTTTCGTTCAGACACAGTTACAAAACCAACAGCAGCTATGCGCGCGGTCATGAATGACGCCCCAGTAGGCGACGACGTTTATGGTGACGACCCAAGCGTTAATCAACTTGAACAATTTGCTGTTGAGCGCCATGGCTTCGAAAGCGCCCTTTATTGCAGCTCTGGCACGCAAGCAAACTTACTAGCATTAATGGCGCATTGTGAACGTGGCGACGAATATATTTGTGGTCAACAAGCGCATAACTACAAATTTGAGGGTGGCGGTGCCGCTGTATTGGGTTCTATTCAACCACAACCAATTGAAAATAATGCCGATGGCAGCATAGATTTAAACAAAGTTGTGGCTGCAATTAAAGCTGATGACTTTCACTTTGCTAAAACCAAACTACTTAGCTTAGAAAACACCATTGGTGGCAAAGTTCTCCCGCTTAGTTATCTAAAAGAAGCTAGAGAGTGTGTTGATAAACATAGCCTTGCTCTGCACTTAGACGGTGCCCGCGTGTATAACGCGGCGGTTAAGTTAGGTGTTGATATCACTGAAATCACTCAGTATTTTGATTCAGTGTCTATTTGCTTATCAAAAGGACTCGGCGCGCCGGTTGGCTCACTATTATTAGGTAGCAAAGCACTGATTGATAAAGCGCGCCGCTGGCGTAAAGTACTTGGTGGTGGTATGCGCCAAGCGGGTATGCTGGCAGCTGCTGGCCAGTATGCACTTGAGCATCACGTAGCAAGGCTTGCTGAAGATCACGATAACGCGGCGTATTTAGCTGAACAGTTAAACACCTTAGCTGGTTTTGATACGTCAACTTTTCAAATCGATACCAACATTGTTTACGCAAATGTTGCCGAACATATCGATTTAAAAGCAGTGGCACATGCACTAAAAGAGCAAAATATGCTGTTTTCACCGGGTAAACCACTGCGATTAGTGACCCATTTAGGCGTCACTAAGCAAGATATTGATAGTTTTATCTCGGCATTAGCGGCCGAGATTTAACGCTTCTTTATAATGTTTGCGGCACACCGATACATATCGGTCGTTGCCGCCAATTTCTACCTGATTACCGTCTGCAATCGCATTGCCATGCTCATCGGTACGCAGTACATGGTTAGCTTTACGACCACAATGACACACTGTTTTTAACTCAATTAGTTTGTCTGCCCAGGCAAGTAGGTATTGTGAACCACTAAATAACTCGCCTCTAAAATCGTTACGTAAGCCATAACACAGCACCGGAATACCAAGCTCATCAACCACATCTGTTAATTGCATTACTTGGTCTTTTGATAAAAACTGACACTCATCAACTAAAATACAATGGCGCTTTTGCTCTGCATTTAATGATTTGATTAGCTCAAATACATCTTTATCTGCATCAAAAATATGCGCATCAGCCTGTAAACCAATACGTGAAGACACCTTGCCAACACCTGCTCTATCATCAATAGCCGCTGTTAAAATAACCGGTTCCATACCACGCTCGCGGTAGTTAAATGCAGATTGTAAAAGTGTGGTAGATTTGCCTGCATTCATTGCAGAATAATAAAAGTACAGCTGTGCCATGATGTTGCCCAAATTTTAAAGTCGCAATATGCTACCCTAATCGCGCGGCAACATCATCTATTACCTTACTCTTATTACTTGAAACCTTGTCCCAGTAAAATTGCTGTTTTATAACAAGCCTTCGTGTTTAAGTAACCACTCTTTTCTTTCAAGGCCACCCGCATAGCCTGTGAGTTTACCGTTTGCGCCAATAATCCGATGGCATGGCACAATAATACTAATGGGGTTTTTACCATTTGCAGCCCCCACTGCACGCACCGCTTTTGGGTTATTAATGGCAATTGCAATATCTTGGTAACTTCTGCTTTGTCCAAACTCAACATCAATCAGTGCACGCCATACTTGCTTTTGAAACTGGGTACCTTGGGTATCTAGCGGAACAGTAAAACGCGTACGCTCGCCGTTAAAGTATTCATTAAGCTCACTTATACATATTAAAATGGGTGTAAGGGTGTGCTCATCAACAGCCTCAGTTTGCATTGCAACCACCGGGTAAAAGCCAACGTAACTGACGCCTTTTGATGTACTTTGAATGGTAATATCGCCAATCGGGCTTGGCATAATAACTTGTTGCATACTCATAATTGTTGCCATAGTTGAAAAGTTAAATAAGAGCGAAATGGCGCACAGTGCTCGCTATTAAATTCGCTTATACCAGCGAGGGCTTTTTTAACCCCTAAGTCGCCTGCCAATAGAATATCGGGTTGGCTTTGACCGCGCAGTTTGGCGTAATTGACTGTCCATGGGCCAATGCCTTTGAGCTCTAACCAATTATCAAGCTCTTGATTATCTGGGTTTTGCTGACAATAAGCACTTAAACGCCGTAGCGCATCTTTGCGTGATTGTGGCATTTTAAAAAAGTCGAGTTCAGAATTGGCAACCCATTCAGGGCTTGGAAAATAGTGGTTATTACTTTGCTGATTAAACTCATTTACAAGCTGTGTTACTAAGTTATGAGCCGCTGTAACACTTACCTGCTGACCAAGTACCGCACGAATACCTGCTTCATACTCAGACCAAATTCCCGGCAAACGAAGTCCAACACAAAGCGGCATTGCACCTTTTAGCTCTGCATTTAAATGCTGTTCAATAGTGTGCGTGTCGGCATCTAAATCAAGCACACGACGAATGTTATGGATCACTTGCTGTAAATAGCGGGTGTTATCGATATCAATAACCACTTTAAAATGGTTTTTATGCTCAACAAAATGCGCGGTAAATTGCCCTTGGCAATATTTATCTTTAAAAGTGCGACCATAGCTCGTTGCGCTTAGCCATTCTAGACCACTAATTAAGCGGCGCTGTAAAAAGTCATGGAGTGCTTGCCAGTTATAAGGCGGCCTAAATGCTAGTGTTAAAGTTAATGTTGATGCTGGTTTTTTATCTGACTTGCGTAACTTTGACGGGGCGATATTTAACTGCTTTAAAAAAGCATCATTAAAACGACGAATACTATTAAAGCCTGCCGCAAATGCGATATCAGCTACCGACAAATCAGTTTGTTGTAATAGCTGCTTGGCAAAATTGCATTGGTTAAATAATCGATATTGGGTGATCGACAGTCCAAAATGTTGGTTAAACAAACGGCGTAAATAGCGGCTCGACACCCCTAGTCTGTCTGCTAAAACCTCGCAATCGTAGGCCTCGCCTTTATCAATCAGTTGTTTGGCACGTAATGCGGTGGTTTTAGTACCTAACCAAGCTGGGCTATTCGGAGCACTGTCTGGGCGACAGCGAATGCAGGGTCGAAAACCATCTTGCGCAGCCAAGTGCGCATATTGGTAATACTCAACGTTTTTTTCTTGTGCCGTTGGTGCAGGGCAAATTGGTCTGCAATAAATGCCTGTGCTTTTTACAGCTACAAAGAACACCCCATCAAAGCGTGGGTCGCGGCTTTGCCTTGCAGTTTGCCATTGTTGGCTAGTCATAATTATTCTCGTTACACGCTAATACCGTTAGCTTAACTGAATATTATTTTTTGACTAGCCAGTTTCGGACCTTAACTATTTTTTAATTGCGGCTAAATATCGGCGCTCAACTTCCGGCCAATTGATCACTTCGTAAAATGCCGCAATATATTCAGGACGACGATTTTGATACTTCAAGTAATATGCATGCTCCCACACATCAAGCCCTAAAATAGGCGTGTGATTTTGCATCAGTGGGCTATCTTGATTAAGGCTACTTTCAACAACCAACTGGTTATTATCATCAACACATAACCACGCCCAACCACTGCCAAAGCGGCTTACCGCTGCATTAGTAAATTGCTCTTTAAACTCATCAAAGCTACCAAATGTATCAACAATGGCTGCATTTAACTCTGCACTTGGCATACCGCCGCCATTAGGTGACATAACTTGCCAAAATAATGAGTGATTATGATGGCCACCCACATGCTCTTGCACTGCTTTTTGTAATGACTCAGGCATTGATGAAATAGTGCGGAGTAATGTTTCAGCATCTTGCTCTGAATAATGGCTGCCCTCTAGTGCAGCATTCGCTTTATTGATATAGGTTTGATGATGCAAGGTGTGATGAATTTCCATGGTTTTCGTATCAATGTGCGGTTCAAGTGCATCATAGTCATACGCTAAATCGGGTAATGTAAAAGGCATACTGATTCCTTATCGTTAATGTAATAACTGCGTTTTGTGGGGATGGTCAGCTAATAGCTGATTAATACGGTTAATGAGTGTCGGAAATGCCGATGCCATGCTGGCAAACTTAACCAGCTCATAATAGGTTTTATGATGATGGTGCAGCACCAAGGTGCGAACCTGTTGCTCTGGGTGATTCAAAAGCACACTTAATCGTTGATGAGCATGGCAAAGCCAGGTGCAGGCTTTATCGGGTTTTTGCATCACTTTAAAAGTGTCGGCAAGATTCAAAGTGGCAACAACAAATGCTGCAATGCAATGCTCTAACGAGCGAGTTACCGACTGGTTGATTGGAATATTAGAAAATTGCGCAAGAAGTGTTTCGGCGCAGCTGCTTGCAACCGTGTAATGATCACGTGCAGTAATAAGCTCGCCAGATTCAAATGCTAAGTTGCCTTGATAAATTGCACTTTGCCAAGGGGCAAGCGCATCATCAATGGCGTTTGCAGTTAAAGGTGTGTGGCGTGTTGTTTGAGTCATAAAAATCACCTGCACTTATACCAATCTTTGTATGTGTATTTAAACTACACACAGAAAAGGTTAAATGCAAATGATTTTTATTTATATTGGTATTTGTTGATTTTAAGCTATATCAAAATTACTTATTGATGCGCAAAGTCGATAAGCTCTTGGCCTGTCAGGCGGTAAATAATCCATTCGTTTTGTGGTTTAGCACCAATGCTATCGTAAAAATCAATGGCTGGTTTATTCCAATCAAGTACCACCCACTCAAAACGACCACAATCTTTTTCGAGTGCTTGCTTAGCTAGATATTGCATAATTTGCTTACCAGCACCTTTACCACGGCTATCAGCACTGACGTAAAGATCTTCTAAATACAAACCATTTTTGCCAAGCCATGTAGAGTAATTATAAAAATACACTGCAAAACCAATTGGCGTGTCGCCCTCTAAACAAATAACACTATGAGCCGTAGCACCTTCACTGAATAACGTTTTTAAAATAGCTTGCTCGTCTGTTTTAACTGCGTCGGGTTCTTTTTCGTAAATAGCAAGTTCGGTAATAAAATGTAGGATTGTTGCAGCATCACTCGCGACTGCCGGTCGAATTGTAATTGCGTTACTCACTCTGTATTCCTTTTTTACATCATTATTGTAACGCCCAGTTTATAAGGGCTTTAGTATGGTGTAAACGCCCTTTACAGAAATACACGGCATTAAAAAAGGGGCTACTAAAAGTTAGCCCCATTTTGCTTTATTTACTCATCGACTTATAAAGTACCGGCAGTACAAATAAAGTTAAGAATGTTGCACTGACCAAGCCGCCAACAATAACCGTTGCAAGTGGCTTTTGTATTTCGGCGCCTATTCCTGTGCTTAGGAGCATTGGAATTAGTCCAAGCATTGAAGTAAGCGCAGTCATTAGTACGGGTCTGAGCCGTGATACAGCCCCTTCAAATACCGCTTTATCTTTGCTATCGCCGTGACTCACTCGGTGATTAATGCTTTCAACCATCACCACACCATTCAATACAGCAACACCAAACAGCGTAATAAACCCTACAGAACTAGGTACAGATAAGTATTGCCCAGAGACATACAATGCAATCACCCCTCCAATTACAGCAAGAGGAACATTGACAAGAATAAGCACCACTTGCGATAAGTTACTAAAGGCAAAATAAAGCAATAACGCAATGAGTAACAAGGCCACTGGCACCACTATCATTAGCCGCTTTTGTGCCCGTTGTTGGTTTTCGAACTGGCCGCCAATCGCCACGCTGTAACCACTTGGTAACTCCACTTTATCAGCAATCGCAGTACGAATATCCGCAACCACAGAGCCCATATCACGCCCTTGTACATTCGCTTGAATGACTATGCGTCTTTGAACATCATCGCGACGAACTTGTGGAGCGCCAGACTCAATCTGTACATCGGCTACATCACCTACCCTAACAATGGCACCCGCGGGGGTACGCAGTCGAAGATCAGCAATCACATTTGGGTTTTGGCGATAACTTTGCGCTATACGCACATAAATATCATAGCGCTCATTGGCATTAATAATTTGCCCTGCTGATTGCCCACCAATACCGTGCTGGACTACATCCATTAAATCAGCTACCGATAAACCAAAACGCGATAACGCCAAACGGTTGGGTTTAACTATAAGCTGTGCTTCGCCGCCTATTTGCTCCATCGCGACATCTTTAGCGCCAGGTATTTGCTGAACTAGCTGCTCAATTTGTTGGCCTTTTTCACTTAAAACAGCCAAATCACTTCCGAACAACTTAATGGCCAATTGAGCCTTTACACCCGATAAAAGCTCATCTACTCGGGTTGCTATGGGTTGTGAAAAGTTAAACAAAAGCCCAGGGAATTGCTCAAGCTTGGCTTCCATTAACTGTTGCAATTCGACACGTGTTTTCGCGTTAACCCATTGCTCATGTGGCTTTAAGCCTAAATAGATTTCTATGTTGTTAACCGGTTCAGGATCGCCCCCCACTTCTGCCCGACCGATTCGGCTCAGCGCATATTCCACCTCGTTAAATTTAAGCAACATGGCTTCAAGCTTTGGAGCCACTGAGATTGCTGTTTCGAGACTTGCAGATGGAGCAAGAGTCACACGCAAGTTAATCGTGCCTTCTTCAAGTTCTGGCACAAACTCAGTACCTAGCCTTGGTAGCATAACAGCCGCTACAATCAGTAATAACCCTGCAATAGCTAAAACGCTGCGTTTAGCCTGCAATGCTTTTTGTAAAGCCCGTTGATAAAGCATATCGATAGGTTTTAGTAAGATACTTTGCTTTACTGTCACGCCCTTAGCAAATAAATAAACACACAGTGCTGGCACCACAACTAAGGCAACAATTACAGCGCTAATAATCGCAAGCATAATACTCACAGCCATTGGCTGAAATAACTTAGCCTCAACGCCTTCAAAGCTAAACAGTGGTAAAAATACCGTAAGAATAATCAAAGAGGCAAAAAAGATAGGCCGTGCGACTTCTTTTGCAGCAATTGCAACCAGCTCGGCGGGTGGCTTATGTTGATTATGCTTCATCCCTAAGTGCCTAAATACATTTTCTACCATAACAACCGAGCCATCTACCAGCATGCCGATGGCAACAGCTATACCCCCTAATGACATTAAGTTAGCCGATAAGCCAAGCCATGCCATTACACTCAGTGCTAAACCAATCGAAATAGGGATCGACAATAAAACCAAAAATGTTGCTCTTAAATCCAACAAAAATAGCGCTAATACTATGATAATAAATACAAAAGCTAAAAGCAGTGCATCAATAACTGTTTGTACCGCTTGGCTTATAAGCTCTGCTTGGTCGTAAATTGCTTTAAATTCAACCCCATTTGGCAGTGCTTGATTTATCATCTCGACACGCGCGTTAATGCCATCAATCGTTTGCTTGGTATTAGCGCCCATTCTTTTAAGCACAATACCTGTGACCACTTCACCACGATTGACTATTTCACCTTGATCATTGCGTTTAGATAAGGTGACAGCGCCTTGTCGAATTTCACTGCCAAGCTCAACATTCGCAACATCAGCCACTTTAACGACCGTACCATCAATGGTTTTGATAGGCGTTTGCGCAATTTCAGTAAGCCCTTTTTCGCCTGGGGTAAACCAACCTGTACCACGAATAACCAGCTGCTCTTGACCTCGGTTCATATACCAGCCACCCACATTGCTATTGTTAGCATCTAGTGCGTCACTAACATCTTGCTGTGTTAAGTCATAGGCTAGGAGTTTATTGGGGTTTAAGTTTACTTGATACTGCTTGACCTCACCGCCAAATGACAAAATATCGGTAACACCGTCAATAGGTAATATAAGTAATTTAACCACCCAATCATTTAAGCTACGTAGTGACATGCTATCTATGTTTGCATCAGGCTTTGCTTCAAGTAAATACTGATAAACTTGTCCAAGCCCTGATGTATTAGGGCCCATTGTAGGCATACCTACACCGTCTGGGATCAACTCTTTAGCAGACTGCAAACGTTCAAAAACCAGCTGCCTAGCAAAGTAAATATCAACACCTTCTTTGAACACCACAGTGACGCCCGATAATCCCGTTTTAGAAATAGAACGAACTTGCTCTACATCGGGTAGTGCATACATAACCGCTTCTATCGGGTATGTGATCAGCTGCTCAACTTCTTCAGCCGCCAGCCCCGGCGCTTCGGTATTAACTGCCACTTGCACATTTGTCACGTCAGGAAAGGCATCTAAATTGAGTTTTGGGATCATAAATAAACTCACAGCAATCGCTGCAAGCAAGGCCAATAGCACCAGTAAACGATTTTTTATCACCGCTTCAATTAATAAATTAAACATGCGTCACCTCTAGTGGTTATGCGGATCAAATCCGCCTTTAGCTAGCTGTGATGCAATAAAAAATGCACCTTGGGTGACAACCTCAAGTCCGGCTTCAATACCAAATACTTCGCGATAATCACCAAAACTTCTGCCAAGGGTTACTTCTTGTGCGACAAAACCACCATCGTCATCAACAACAAATAATTGCCAGTCACCATCTGCGCTGCGAGTTAAAGCATTCTCTGGTACAGCAAGTACCGCTTGCTCTGTTTCAAACTGAAAATACACATCGGCAAACATGCCCGGATGCAAACTATGCTGAGTGTTTTTTACCTCGAGCCTAACGGTTCGTGAGCGTGTTTGTTCATCAATGGTATGTGCTTCTTGAATGACTGTTGCTTGATAGCGATTACCGTTTACTTCTAACAGCGCTGTCGAGCCATTACTGATAGTACGGTCTTGATTAGCTGAAAGCTGAGCTGCAACCCAAAGCGCTGATTCATCAGCAATCAGCATCAACTCAATCCCCGAATCAACTCGCTGGCCTTGGGCGAAGTTATCGGTTAAAACAGCACCGGATGTTTGTGCAAATAAGGTATATTCGCCGAGTTTTTCAGGGCTTATAGTCAGTGTTTGAGCTATAGCTTGTTTTGATAAACCAAAGGCAACTAAGCGGCTATAAGCTACTTCATACTCGGCTTTGGCAGTCAAGATTTGCTTTTTGCTCACCGTGCCTGGTGTCATTTTAGTTAGCCGTTTTAACTCTGCTTCGGCCAATCTAAATTCAGTTTGCTGGCTGGCAACTTCGCCACTAAATAAGGTGACTAAAGAGTCACCTTTATTGACATGTTGCCCTAACAAGGCATGGCGCTTTACAACGATTGAATCAACGCGCGGTGACACCACATAACTGGCATAACCATTGGCTTTAATTTCGCCCGGTGCATATAAGGTTTGATTGTGTTTTTTCAGTACAAGGCGCTCAACCTTCATATTAGCTAGTTGCTGTTGCTGCTCAGTTAAATTGACTTCATTAGCATGCTCAGCTTGTTCATTTTCTTGATGTTCATGTGCTTCTTTCGCAGAATTATTTGTCACATACATAAAGCATACGCACAGTAATGCGTAACGCATAAAATTTCTTAAAAACATATATCGTCTCTTACTTAAAATGGGCTAAGCCCAAATAAAATCTAAAAAGGGTTTTGGATTAAGTAAGAGCTAAAATAGGTGGGCGATGTAACGGTGCTAAATCTGCTGATGTGAAGTTTAAATCGAGAGATTCAATTTTAGTAAAATAGGTATCAGCAGGCTCGGTCAATTGCAGCGAATCGACAAACACAGGGCTGTGACAAACATGACAATGGCCTTTTTCGGCTGAATCAGACAACTGTTTGCTAAGTTCGGTGTGCTCTAATTGGTGTAGCTGATGATCGCCATTGATAGCGCAATGGGCTTCAAGATCAATTTCTTCAGATAGTAGTACCGAGGTGTGATTAAACGCAGCATTATGATCGGCCACATCAAAGCTATCCAGCGTGGGCTGGAGCAATAATACGCTAATCAAAATAAAAAATGCAGCTTTCACATTGAGCCTAAAAATTAGAACTAAAAAATGGTACAACAGTGTTAAATTAACAAATCCATCAGCATTTGAACAGAAAATTATAATCTGTACACGAACAAATCATTATAAACTTTTCAATATCACAGCACGCATGGTATAAAAATAAAGCAAATCAATAACTAGGTATTTTTATGGGACACGGACACCACCATCATCACGATACAAATAACCAAAGCACCCGCCAACTCATGATGGCAGTGGTAATTAATGTGTTATTAACCGTCGCTCAGGTGATTGGCGGCCTCGTTTCTGGCAGCTTATCGTTAATTGCTGATGCGCTGCACAATTTAAGTGATGCCTCATCGTTATTCATTGCCATAATTGCCCGAAAAATAGGTGCCAAACCTGCCAATGATCGTTATCAATACGGCTATAAACGCGCTGAAATTTTAGCAACCTTATTTAACAGTTTAAGTTTAATCGTGATTGGTGGTTACCTAATTGTTGAAGCCATATCCAACTATTTAAACCCTCAGCCCATAGACGGCTGGATCATCATTTGGGTTGCAGGTTTTGCACTGGTTGTTGACCTATTCACCGCGCTTTTAACTTACAAAGCAGGTGCGAAAGACAGCATGAATATTCGTGCTGCGTTTATACATAATGTGTCTGATGCATTAGCGTCTGTGGTGGTGATCATTGCGGGTACCTTAATTATTCTTTATCAATGGTATGTTGTTGATTTAATTGCCACCATGCTGATTTCGGTATATGTCATTTACCATGGTATTTTGCTGCTAATAGCGAGCAGTAAAATTTTAATGCAGGCAGCCCCCGATAGTTTTGCGCTACCAAAAGCTATCACTGAACTTAAAGCCCAATTTGCAATCACTGATATTGATTACCTTAAAACATGGCAGATAGATGACCATCACATTCATTGTGAGCTTAAGTTTAGTGCCAAGCAAAGCATTCAAAACGATGAAATACGTCACTTTTTACATGAAAACTTTGCTATTGAAAGCTGCACCATTGAACAAGTTTTAGTGTAAATGTATCGCGTTATCATTTACAATTCAGTTTTGTTTTAACAGCAAACTGAAGGAACAAACCTTGTTGAAGTTGTGGTTACGTCGTACGCATTTATTACTTGCCTTAGTAAGCGGTTTATTTTTAATTTGTTTAAGCTTGACCGGCGCGTTGCTTATTTACGCAAAAGACATTCAATACCTTACTCAAAGCGATAAATGGACAGTAACGCCAGCACCTTCAGCACTAGATTTCGATGACCTCATCCAACACGTTTCAGCTACAACAAAACAATCCGTTACCCTGTTAATGCCAGAGCAGCGTAGTGATCTTGCTTGGCAATTACAGTTGGCCAATAACAAATATGTGAGTGTTAATCCATACAACGGTCAAGTGTTACATGGGTACGATTACTACAGTACAATTTATGGCTTTACCATGGCTTTGCACCGCTGGCTGCTTTATGAAGATGGCGATAAAAATCGCCCGCTAAGAAACTGGGTATCGGTGTGTGCGCTGATTCTTATTATTGAAATTCTGCTTGGCTTTTATATTTGGGTAAAGCCAAAAAATCGTATTAAGCGCTTGGCTATTAAGCGTAAAGCAAAGTTTAGAGTGCTGATGTATCAGCTACATACCGTTCTAGGTGTGTATTTTTTAATTCCACTCATTTTAATTGCCTACACAGGTATGGCATTTAACTGGA